>SKRJ01000224.1 GCA_007118555.1 Anaerolineae bacterium
GAGCCGATGCAGAAACGTCCCTGCGGGTGGCAGCGGTCGATCAGTTGGCGTACGTGGGCACGCACCGCGTCGGGCGGTTGGCGGGTCAGGATGTCGACATCTACGCCGCCCAGCATCGCGATACGCTGGCCATAGCGCGCCTGCATCTCCCACACCGGCGCAATCGCGTCCTCAAAAGAGTGCTTGCCATCGATCCCCACGTCATCGATGAGATCATCCATGATCTCGACCAGGTTGCCGCACGAATGCAGCAGGTAGGGGAGGCCGTGGGCGTGCGCCAGAGCCGCGAACCGTCGATGCCAGGGCAGCGTGTATTGGCGCAGGGCAGCGGGCGGTACCAGGGTGGCCGTGCGAAACCCCATATCGTCCCCGGGAAAGATGGCGACCACGCGATCCAGCTCGACCAGATGCTCGTAAAAGCGCAGCATCAGCTCGCCCAGCCGGTCGGACACCGCCCGAACCAGATCGGGCTGATCATACAGGGCAAAGCACAGTCCTTCGTACGAGAGGATCGCCGACAGGTGCTCATAGATGCCGCCGGCATGACACACCAAGAGCCCCATGCCCTCGGGCAGGTGATCGTTGAGGTAGGCATAGCGCCGAAAGTTGTTCGGACCAATGTCCGGCCAGGGGTAGCGCTCCAAATCCTCGACATTGCGGATCACGCCCACGTTCAGGTCGCGCCACTCACGCCGCCCGCTCTGCTGCGTGGGATCGTCGCCCACGAGAGAGCGCTCCACAAAGGGCAACGACTCCTCATAGCGCACAAAATCATAGCCCATCCCCTGCCAGAAAGCGATAAAGTTGTCCAGATAGGCTGCCTCGGCGGCGGGGTCATCGCGATCGAGCTCTACCCAGGTGCGCCCCAGCAGCTCGGTTACGATCGGCCGGCGCAGCTTTTCATCGACGAGGTACTCGACCATGGGCGGGCGCTCTGGCTCGGCGCGCCCCATGATGGTGTCAATGAACCGGTCGACGTCGGGCCGGGCCTTGTGCAGGGGAACATGGGAAACCCGCCCCGGATCCAGCGTTTTCACCAACTCGTATACCCTCCATCCACAATCAGGAGTTGACCGGTGATCAGGTTGGCCGCGGGCGACAGCAGGAACCGTACCGCGCCCAGCACGTCCGACGGCTCGCCAAAGCGGCCGGCCGGGATCCGCGGCAGGTTCTCGTTGACAAACACAGGATCCTCGAACATGGCGGTGGTCAGCGGCGATGACACAAACGTGGGACCCACGGCGTTGACCGTGATGCCCAGGGGGGCCAGCTCCACGGCAAAGGCCTTGGCCATGTGGGCCACCCCCGCCTTGGTGATGGCATAGATCGAGCGCTCGGGCATGGCCACTATGGCCAGTTGCGAGGCGATATTGACGATCTTGCCGTGGCCCTGTGTCGCCATCTGGCGCGCCGCGATCTGCGTGCAGAAAAAGAGCCCCTTGAGGTTCACATCCACCAGGCGATCCCACTCGCTCTCGGTGTACTCTAGGACCGGCTTGCGGATGTTGATGCCGGCGCAGTTGACCATCCAGTCCACCTTGCCAAAGGTGTCCACCGTCGCCTGTACCAGGGCCTCGATGGTGGCCACGTCGGTGACGTCCACATCGGCGACCAGGGTCTCGCGCCCCTGTTGGCGCACCAGTTCGGCCGTCTCATCGCCACTCGCATGCTGCGACGCCAGATCACCGATCACGATATCGGCGCCGGCCTCGGCCAACCCCGTGGCGAGCACGCGCCCTATGGCGCCCGCGCCACCGGTGACAATGCCAACCTGACCATCCAGACGGTAACTTACAGCCTCGGTCATGGAGCCCACCTTTCAGCGACTTTGTGCATCCTGCAAGCCATCGTTGCGCCCCGATAATAGCCCATCGTGACCGGATTGTCTACCGGTGCGGGGTGCCCATTCCTGTTCGTAGCGGGAGCACGCTTTGCCGTGTCGGTGTGCTATACTGATTGCGAGCACAGTATCCATACCGCGACTGGTAGCTATGAGGGAGGTATCCATGTCCATAGAAGAGAACAAGCAGATCGTCTACCGTCTCTTTGAGATCATCCGTTCCCATGACCTCTCATCGCTCGGGGACGTCATCGACGAGGATGTGGTTTGGCAGAACCCCGAAACCGTCGAGATACAGGGCATTGAGGACTACCGGGCCGTACTTTCGGCGGCAGTCGTTACGTTTCCCGATCTTTCGCCCGAGATACAGATCATGATCGCCGAGGGCGACATGGTGTCCACGGTGCACCGTGTAACCGGAACCCATGCCGGAGACTATGACGGCATACCGCCGAGTCAACGACGCTTTGATCTTACGGCCAGTGATCTGTTCACGTTGCGGGATGGCAGGATCATCGAACATCAGGAGTTCTACGATGTCTTGGACATACTGCGACAGATCGGCGGGGCCTCCCAAGACCTACGCCCGGGCGGCGACGACTGGCCCAAAGGGGGCGCGGTGCTAAAGCCCGTGAAGAACGAGTAGCGTGTCGTGACGCGTGATACCAGGTCGATTGCCTCTGGGCGAAGACGAGCTTTGCCCAGACCAACGAATGCGAGCAAGGGTCTCGTGTTGGACTGTAGGGTGCGAACTACGCATATATGCGTCTGTGTTCGCCCATAGACCCGTTGGTGCGTTCCGACGGCATACTGACTGGACTATTATGCGGACCTGTCACCGCCCTGCGCATGACGCGTGACAGATTGACGCCCTATTGCCACGCTGGTATTATGGTATACGAGTTCGTTGCAAGCAGGAGTCGTGCCATGCCAGAGGAGATCCGACCCTCACCGACGGTTGAGGACTATTTGGGCGTCATCTATACGTTGGCGCGTGACAATGAGCCCGTCATCGGTCGCAAACTCGCCGAATGGATGGAGGTCTCGCCGCCCACGGTGACGGCCACGATCCAGCGCATGGTGCGAGACGGCTGGGTGACGATGGCCCCTGACAAGACCATCCATCTGACCGACGCAGGCCGCCGCGCCGCTGCGTCCGTCGTAAGGCGCCATATGCTGACCGAGCTGTTGCTCGCCCGCGTGCTCAATGTGCCCTGGTCGCGTGTGCACGAGGAGGCGGACCTGCTGGAGCACAATCTGTCGCCCGAGACGGCGGCCCGTGTGGCCGAACTGCTCGAGCACACGAACGTGTGCCCGCATGGGAACCCGCTCCCCGGGCAAGAGAGCAGCGTCAGCGATCTGCTTCCGCTCCTGGACGCCAGGTCCGGCCAGACCTATCGGCTGGCCCGGGTCCACGAAGAGATCGAGCGACATGGCGACCTGATGGACTATTTCGAGCAACACGGCCTCGTGCCCGGCGTCCAGCTCGAGTTTGTGCAGGTGCTGCCCGCCAACGAGACGGTGACTCTGATTGTTGAGGGTAGGGAAGTGACGCTGGGGCTTGCGGTAGCGCGCTGCCTCTGGGTGCAAGAGACCTAGACGCCGTGGCGTACGCGGCGAGAGGAGGCTCAAGTGGCAGAGAAAGATGAGCTGGCAGTCGGCGTGGATCTGGGGGGCACCAGCCTCTATGCGGCGGTCGTGAACACTGGCACGGGTCAGCTTCTGGGTGAGGCCAAGTGCAAGACCAAGCCCAAACGAGGCGCCGTGGGTGTGACCGAGCGGATCGTGACGACCATTGCGTCGGCCATGTCCGAGGCCGGCGTCAAGCGCGATGACGTTATTGGCGTGGGCATCGGTGTGCCCGGCCCCATTGACGCCCGGGCGGGCATCGTGATCCGGCTCACTAACATGGGGTCCACCTGGGATGGATTCCCCCTGGCGCAGACGCTTGCCAAGCTCAGCGGGCTCTCGGTGAGCATCGACAATGACGTCAATGTGGGCGCTGTGGGCGAGCATCGCTTTGGTGCGGGTCGCGGCGCCTCGGATATGGTGGCGCTCTTTGTCGGGACCGGCCTGGGGGGCGGCGTGATTCTCGGGAACAAGCTGCGCACGGGCTTTCGCGGTTCGGCCGGCGAGGTCGGGCATATGGTCGTGATGGCAGAGGGCGAATCGTGTGGGTGCGGAGAACAGGGTCATGCCGAGGCCTATGCCAGCCGCACGGCTATAGAGCGCAGCATTCGCAGGGCGATCCACGCCGGCGAGCAGAGCTCTCTGGCCGAGATCGTGCAAGAGGACAAGTCTGTACGCCTCACCGCTAAGTACATCCAGCGCGCCTATATGGAGGGCGATGATGTAACGGTGAGAGCGGTGCAATCGGCCCAGTACTATTTGGGCCTCTTGATCGCCGATTGTGTCAACCTCCTCGACCCCGAGGCGATCGTTGTGGGCGGCGGCGTGTTGGAGCGCATGGGAGACGCCTACCTGGAGCCCGTGCGCGGCGTCGCCAGGCAGCACTTTTTGAACAAGCACGCCATGGAGTCGGTGCGCATCGTCGCCGCCGAACTGGGCGATGCCTCGGGCGCTATTGGGGCGGCCGTGCAGGCCAGCCAGCGTCTGCAGCGCGCCGCCTTCTAGTCGAGCGGCTCGTCTGCCTCCTCTGTAGCCTCCTCGTCATCCAGCGCGTGCCGCCGATGGGCCTCGCTGGGCGGCAGCCCATAGGTGGCGATCATATCCCCAAGCATGTTCTCGTCCGTCTCCCAAGCATACACGATGCGGGTGGTGTCGGGGTGCTCGTGTCCCAGCAGGGCGGCAACCCATTCCAGCGGCATCCCTTCGTCCAACAGATCTTGGGCCCGCCGATGCCGCAGAGAGTGCGGCGATGTATTACCATAGAGCCCCTCGGCCTTGGCCGCCTGCTTGACCAGCAGCCAGGCATGGCTGGGCGTAATCGCGGTTCCCTTGCCACGCCCATGCGAGACAAAGAGCGGCGCATAGATGGCATCCTTACGCTCCTTGACATAAGCACTGAGCAATCGGCGGGACTCGTCCGAGAGAAAGACGGTGCGCGGCCGGCCGTTCTTGGTCGCCGTGAGGCGCAAGCGGCTGGCCCTGCCATCCAGCACATCCTCCCGCGAGAGGGCCAACGCCTCGCTGATGCGCATGCCTGTGTCATAGAGCAGCGACATCAGGGCGCGGTTGCGCAGCAGCGCCAGACGCCGGGCGCCTTTTTTCTGGGGCAGTGGCTTGCGCAGATAGTGGGTCAGGACGCGGGTCACCTGTGGGTCGGTGCGGCGCTGCTGATAGGACTGACGGCGCTGGCCACGGCCTTGATCGATGCGCCGACGCATGCGGTCATAGGTGACGCCATCCGGGAGCAGGCCGTGCAGGTCGAGCCAGTTCATCAGGCGCCGGGCCGCCACCAGGTAGGTGCGTGAGGTGCGGGTGCTCTCGGAGGCAGCGGCCTGGGGCGTGGCCCGTGGGTCGGGGTAGGCCTCGCGGAGCCAGCGATCAAAGCGGTAGAGGGTCTGCTCGTCGATATAGTCCAGGGGGCAGGCCGAGAGATCGTCGGCCGCCGCGTCGTCGCCACAATGGAGGTGCAGATGTCGGACCAGGGCGTTGAGGCCGTGACGATAGGTCTCTTTGCTCAGCGGGCTCAGATCCAGATCGTCCAGCATCCGCTCTGCCGCGGCGTTGACCGTCTTGATAGACCCAGGGTCGCTGATGGGGGAGTCTGGGGGCGTCGAGGGGAGATCGCTCATCATCAGGGCATCCTTTCTTCAAGGGAGATAATATGATTTAATTCTCAATAAATCATATTATACGAAATGCTGCCTGTCAAGGCCTCTGTCGCCACAACTTGCCCTGTCTTGCCCCGACTCACTTTTGACGGAACGCTGAGCATAGCC
>SKRJ01000370.1 GCA_007118555.1 Anaerolineae bacterium
GCCGGGCACGGCGCACAAGTGCTCATCGCCGACGGCAACTATCCCTTTACGACGGGCGCGAATCCCGTGGCCACCCACGCCTACCTGAACCTGACGCGGGGCAGCGCGCCGGTGGACGAGGTGCTGGCCGTGGTGGCCGATGCCATCGTTATCGAGGCGGCCCATGTCATGGTCCCCGACGAGGGGCCCGAGCCGCCGATCTTTGAGGCCTTTCGACAGCATTTGCCCGAGGGCATGGAGCTACAGCCTCTGGACCGGTTCGGGTTCTACGAGGCGGCTCTGAGCCCCAACGTCGCCCTGGTGATCGCCACAGGCGAGCAGCGCATCTATGCCAACATCCTGCTGACCATCGGCGTGGTCCCGCCCGACGCCTGATTCTGCGCAATGCAACAGGGCGCCCCTACCGGTACGGTAGGGGCGCCCTCTGTTTGACCGGGCATCAATGCGCGGGGCCGATGCCTCTAATCCGGCGGGAGGTGCCAGCTATTGGCGATCTCCAGCATCGGGGTGTTCACGTCAAAGGAGAGGGTGTCCTCGGTGATGTTGGTCGCAAACCAGAACACATGCTTGACGTAGGGGTCGTACAGCGTGGCAATATCATAGTTGCGCACGTCGGCGGCATAGTCTTCGCGTGAGATCCCATAGTCCCGATAGCCACGCTCCGTGTGCGGACCGCCCGGCGCATCGATGTCCGCCAGCGCCTGTCCATCCACATTGACATCCAGGATCAGGGGCGGCACCCCGTCCTCGCCCAGTTCATTGCGCAGCTCGGCCACCAGGTCGCGATAGAGCAACGTGGTGACGCCCATGCTCTCGGCCAGGGTGGGCGCGCCCGACTCGGCCAAAAAGAGATAGTCGGCTTCCGCGATGGCGGGCGCCAACCAGGCAATCTCGCCCGGGCCAAAGAGGTGGGTCTTCATGCCGCCCACACCCGCCCGATAGCCATCGGCGTGCATCAGCCGCAGCCACTCGCGCTGAAAGGCGACCCAGTCCTCGGCAAACTCGCGGCTGCCGAACTCGAACGCCCAGGTGGACATCCAGGCGTGGATCTGTCCGCGCCCCTGCTCATACGTGGGGCGAAAACGATCATAGTAACCACGGGCGCCCTGCTCACGCCGCCGAATGTAGGAGAGCTCCTCTTCCTCGGCCATATAGTTGCGCCCATAGCCCTCCATATTGGGCAGGGCGTCGGCCGGGGTCCAGTGGGCGGGGTTGATGGCCATGTACGCGCGCATGTGCCCGTCCTTGAGCAGATTGTGCGTCGCCTGGCCCGCCTCGGGATTGGCCAGCAGATAGGGCCCGATGTTGCTGTAATGCTCCAACTCGCCCTCTGGCAGCGGGATGGGCGTGGGCGCCGGCGCCACGGTGGGCTCGACGGTAGGCGCCTCGATCTCCTCGGGCGTGGCCATCGGCTCCTCGGTGGGCTCCTCCGCCGGCGCATCCACGTCCTCGGTGACCGAGGTCGGCACGACCTCGGTGGGCGTGGGGGGCGGCGAGGTTGGCAACAGCCAGGGCGTGGCGGTCGCGAGCTCCGAGTCGTTGGTGCAGGCGGCCACGCCGAACAGGATCACAGCGAGCAGGATTACGATAACAAGCAGATGACGCATACTCTCTCCTGTCATTCATCGAGGAAACGGGCTATTGCTCTGACGCTGAGAGTATACCCTAGTCGCGCCGCCGGGCCATACGGGCCATGTCTGCATCGACACGGCCGCTAAAAGTGTCCGCGATCGTCCAGGCCACGCTTGGATGCGCGGATGGCTACCG
The DNA here is from genome assembly GCA_007118555.1 of Anaerolineae bacterium. Taxonomy (GTDB): domain Bacteria; phylum Chloroflexota; class Anaerolineae; order UBA1429; family UBA1429; genus UBA1429. Next base: position 1,768 of record SKRJ01000370.1, read on the forward strand.
GTATAATGAACCTGACTCGACTGGGAGGGGAGTATCCATGTCGTGGGACGCGCTCGTAGGGGCCTTTGGCCTCGTCTTTTTGGCCGAGCTGGGCGACAAAACGCAGCTCGCCGTTCTGTCGCAAACCTGCAAGTATCGCGCCACATGGCCCGTCTTTTTCGGCGGCAGCGCCGCCCTTGTGCTGGCCACCGGGCTTGGCGCCGCCTCGGGCCATCTCCTGGGGCGTGTCATTCCCCAGGGTGTTCTGCAGGCCATCGCGGCGCTGGCCTTTGTCGTCATGGGCATCCTGATCTGGCGCGAGGCCGGGCAGGCCGCCGACGCGGACGCCTGCGACATTGACTGCGAACCGGACGAGCAGGCGGGCTCTGTGTGGAACTGGCGCGCCTTTGGCGGTACGGCCGCGCTGCTCTTTGTGGCCGAGCTGGGCGACAAGACCCAGTTGGCCGTGTTGGGCCTGGCCAGCCGCGAGTCTGCGCCGTGGGCCGTCTTTCTGGGCGGATCTGTGGCGCTGGTGGCGGTCACCGGCCTGGCCGTGGTGGGAGGGCAGCAGCTCTGCCGCCTGGTGCCCAGGGGAGCGCTACTGCGCGCCGCCTCGGGCCTGTTCATCGTCATGGGCGCCCTGATGGCGACGGGGATTCTCTAGCCGGGGCCCCCTCTCATACCGTGCCGTGCATCCAAGCCTGAGGAGGAACACCAATGCATGTCCTGGTCATCCAATCCAGCCCCAACTACGACGGTCTGACGGCCGCCTGCGCCAATGCCGCCATCGCCGGCATCGAGGCGGCGGGCGGGACCGCCGAGAACGTCCGCCTCACCGACCTCGACCTGGCCTCCTGCCGCCAGTGCGGCGATGGCTGGGGCGGTTGCCTCTCCGAGCACATCTGCGATGGCATCGACGATGATTTCCAGGCCCTGCACGAGGCCGCCATCGCCGCCGATGCCCTGGCGATGGTGACGCCCGTCTACTGGGGCGACCTGAGCGAGTCGCACAAGTGCTTTATGGACCGGCTGCGGCGCTGTGAGGCGTCCCTAGGCGTGGACAGCCGCCTGGCGGGCAAGCCGGTGCTGCTGGTGGCCGCAGCGGGGGGCGGCGGGGGCGGCATGATGAGCTGTCTATCCAATATGGAGCGCTGGGCCCAGCACGTGCGCATGCAGCCGGCGGATCTGATCGGCATCAAACGCATCACCCGCGACCACAAGCTCGAGGCCATTCGCGCCGCGGGCGAGACGATGGTGCGCCAGAGCCGCTAGCCGCACCTAGGACGAGCGCAGGGCATCGGCGAAACGGCGGAGCGACAGGGGCTCGCCGCTGAGCAGCACCTGAGCGCGGAACAGCCTCGCCATGGCACGCGTTACGAGCATCGTGGTAAGTACCATGAGCACGAGGCTGAGGGCCAACTGCCACACAGGCACGACCGCAGAGGTCATGCGCAGGATCATGGCCATGGGGGCCGAAAACGGGAACAGGCTGAGCGTGACCGCCAGCACACCGTGGGGCGCATTGATGAGGGCCATCCACAGATAAAAGGGGATCAGCATGGGCAGGGTGATGATAAACACCCAGTTCTGGCTGCTGTGCACGTCGGGCGTGATGGCCCCCAGCCCCGCCATGATCGCCGCATAGAGGAAAAAGCCGTTCAACCCATAGAGCAGCATCATCAGGCTCTCGGTCGTCGTGAGGTTGAGCCCTCGCAGCGCATCCCCGAGGCTGGCGCCCGTCAGCGGCAGGAGCAGCCAGAGCATCAACACCCAGAACAGGTACTGCACGAGCACCAGCGCCGCCATGCCCAGCACTTTGCCGGCCAGCAACTGGTTGGGGCGCAGCGACGCCAGCAGAATCTCCATCACGCGCGATTCTTTTTCCTGGGCCAGGCTGCGCAGCAGTAAACCGCCCCCCGTAAAGAGAGGCACCATCACCGCCGCCGTGACCACAAAGGGCAACATGCCCGGATCTTGCTCATCCGGAGCCCGCTCGTTCAGGGTCACGACCTGCAGGCCCTGATCGCCCAGGGGGACCAACAGCCGCTCGACGACCTCAGGTGGATGATCGGCCAGCAGGGCCTCGCGCAGCAACGACACAAACAGCCCGTCATCGGGCTGGGCCGTAGGCAACCCGACGCTCACCCGCCGCACGGCGCCGGTCTCGGCATAGTCCTCCGGGATGACAAAGTAGGCCTCGATCTCCCCTTGCCGGAGGGCATCCGCCGCGCCGTCCTCATCCTCAAAGGCCACGAGCATCGGCCCGGTATCCAGATTCTCGAGTATGCCGGGGCGATCCACATAGCCGGTCATGGCGACAGGGACCTCCTCAGGGACAAACTCTGGCACGGCAGGGTCTGGGCCTGGCTCTTGCACCGTGCCGGTAAAGAACCAGATCGCGAGCAAAAAGATGGGCATGCCCAATGAACTCAGCAAGAACCCCCGGCTGCGGACCCGCTCGCGGAACTCGCGCCAGGCCACCAACATGGTGTTACCCCTCATAGCATCAGAGCCTTTCCCATCGCATTATCCGACCCGGAGCGCACGCCAGATCTGGCTCGGCGTCAGCCGCTGGCCATAGAGCAGGGCGGCGGCACGAAAGATGCGCGCCACCAGCAGCAAGGCCAGAACCAGCGAGACAATCAACAGCCCCAACGCCGCCCACAACTGCCACACAGGCACCTCCGTCATGGCCATGCGTATGAGGGCCATGACCGGCGCAAACAGGGGAAAGAGCGTCAGGGCGATGGCGATGGTGCCATCGGGCCGCGCCAGGATCAGGCCCACCATCCAGAGCGGGGCGATGCCCACAATGGCCAGCAGGCCCGCCAGTTGGTTCGCCTGTTCCCGGTCCCCGGCGAGTATGCCAAGGCCGGCGCCCAGTGCGCCATACAACAGGTAGCCCAAGAAGGCGAGCACCCCGCCCCAGGCCAGCGAGCCCCAGGGCAGGCGTGGTATGCCGGTCTGCCCCTCGTTGGTCCAGACCATGCCGATGGCGATGACGGCGGCGACGCCCCAGATGGCCGCCTGGGTGGCCGTCAGGAGCGTCAGCCCGAGGATCTTGCCGCCGACCAGCTCGACCGGCCGCAGCGAGGTCAGCACCATCTCCATGGCGCGATCCTCTTTTTCACGACTGATCACCGGCCCCATATGGTTGATCGTCGTCATCAGCATAAAGGCAAAGAGAACGGCGATGGCCGCGGGCGCCACATACCAGAGGATGAGCTCGATGCCCTGATGGAGCGTCGTGCCCGTCGCCAGATCCTCGTACTCCCACACCGCCGTCTGGGTCAGGCGCTCATGCTGCCAATCGGGCGCGTCGGGCGCCACGGCAAGGCGCATCGTCTGCCGCAACGCGCCCAGAACGACCTGATTGGGGGCGCGCTCGCCATGGTAGATGGGGCTCGCACCCTGAAAATAGTCCGCCGGGATGACAAGAAACGCGTCCACCTCGCCCGCCTCCAGCGCCTCGGTGGCGGCCTCTTCCGTAGGATAGGCCTCGACGAGCAGATCGAGCTCGAGCCGCTGCGGATCGGGCAGGGCAAGCTGCCCGGTCTGGTCCACCCAACCCAGTCGCGTCTCGGCCGAGCGCTCCATCAGGATAATCGGGATCGCCCCGGCGGCAATCGCCAGCACCGGCAGGGCAATTGTCATGATCAGGAACAGGGTCGAGCGCACCTGATTCCGGTAGGTGCTCCAGGCGATGAGCCATAGCTTGGAGAGGTTCATGGGCACGCGCTCTCTGCCAGATCCTCGCCCTCCTCGACCCGATGCCCCACCACCTGCACAAAGACCTCTTCCAGCGAGGTCTGCACCTGCTCGAAACGCCGCACCCTCACATCGGGCATGTTCACCAGCGAAAGCAGCACGTCCTCCGGCGCTGTGCCCGCCTCGAGGGTCATGCGATAGCCGCCATTGCGCCGTTCGAGGTGCTCGACGCCAGGCACCGCGTCGACATCGCCGTGCAGC
>SKRJ01000046.1 GCA_007118555.1 Anaerolineae bacterium
CAGCATGGTGCGTTGCACCGCCTTGATGCACAGGTAGGCGCCCTTGAGGTTGGTATCCAGCACGGCGTCCCAGTCCGCCTCGGACATGCGCATCAGCAGGCCATCGCGGGTGATGCCCGCATTGTTGACCAGGATATCGACGGTGCCATAGGCCTCCAGCGCGCGGTCGATCAGGTGCTGGGCCTGTTCGGCGATGCTGACATCGGCCTGCACAGCCAGCGCCTCGCCTCCGGTCGCCGCAATCTCCTCGACGATCTCGTCGGCGGCGGCGGCATTGCTGTGAAAGTTGACCACCACCCGACAGTCCTCGCTGGCCAGCGCCAGCGCGACGGCCCGACCGATGCCCCGCGAGCCGCCTGTGACGACGGCCACCTGTCCTTCCATCGTGCTCACGCCGGCGCCACCTCAGCCAGGGTCTCGGTTACCGTGAGGAGACTCGCCTCGTCGGTGGCGGTCAAAACGTCCATCTCCCGGCTGATGCGGCGGACCAGCCCCGTCACCACCGACTTGGGCCCCACTTCGATCATGGTTGTAACGCCAGCCTTGGCCATGTTCTGGATCGACTCGACCCAGCGCACCGGTGAAGAGAGCTGGCGCAACAGGGCTTGGCGGATCTCTTCCGGTTCGGAGACGGGACGGGCGGTGGCGTTGCTTACGATGGGGATCCATGGCGCGCGGAACTCGGTCGCGGCCAGGGCGGCGCCCAGGCGCTCGGCGGCGGCACGCATCAGGGGCGTGTGGCAGGCCACGCTCACGGCCAGGGGGATCGCCCGCTTGGCCTTGCGCTCCTGGGCCAGCTCTACGGCGCGCACCAGACCCTCGTTGCAGCCGGCAATGACCACCTGGCCGGGCGAGTTGTAGTTGGCCACCCAGACGTTCAGCTTTTCACCCTGCACCTGGGCCATGATCTCGTGCACGATCTCGTCGCTCAGGCCGATGATGGCCGCCATGCGGCCCGGCGCACGGTTGCCGGCCTCGGCCATGGCCAAGCCGCGCTCTCGCACCAGCCGCAGCCCCTGCTCAAAGTCCAGGGCTCCCGCCGCGGTAAGGGCAGCGTACTCGCCCAGGCTGTGTCCGGCGCTCATCGCGATCCGGGGTCGCGCCCCGTTCAATTGCTCGGCCAGGGCCTCCCACAGGATCATGGTCGTCACATAGATGGCAGGCTGTGTGTTGGCCGTATCGTTCAGAATCTCCTCGGGGCCGTCGGCGCAGAGTCGGGATAGATGCAGGCCCAGGATGTCGTCGGCCTGCTCGAGACGCTCGCGCGCATGAGCGAACTGGCAACACAGGTCCGAACCCATGCCGACGAACTGACAACCCTGTCCGGGGAATACGATGGCGAGAGATTTCATCCGGTTACCTCCTCGGTCTGTGCCCAGCTTGCCATGCGGGCGAGCAAGGCCTCGGCTTGATCGTTCATGCGCTGCAGCAGCTCGGCGGCGGGCACAACATCGTGGACCAGCCCCGAGATCTGTCCGGCCATTAGCGAGCCGTTGACAATGTCGCCCTGCATGGCGGCCATCTGGAGGCGCCCTGTGCCAAACTCGAGCACCTGCTCCTCAGAGACGCCGGACTTTTCCATCGACTCGAACTCGCGCGACATGGGGTTGCGCAGGCAGCGCACCGGATGCCCGATAGACATGCCTGTCACCAGGGTTGAGCGCTCGTTGGCCTTGACGATGCTCTGCTTGTAGTTGAGGTGCGCGATGCACTCGTCGGTGCAGATAAAGCGGGTGCCCATCTGGATGCCGGCGGCGCCCAGGGCCAGGGCCGCCACCAGCCCGCGCCCGTCGCCGATGCCGCCCGCGGCGATGACGGGAATGTCGACGGCGTCGACCACCTGGGGAATGAGGCTCATGGTGCTTACGCTGCCGATGTGCCCACCCGACTCTTCGCCCTCGGCGATGATCGCATCGGCACCGGCCCGCTCCAGCCGACGCCCCAGCGAGGCCGAAGCCACCACGGGGATGACGATCACGCCGGCCTTTTTCAGGGGCTCGATATAGGGCGTGGGATTGCCGGCCCCGGTGGTCATCACTGCGACCTGCTCCTCAATGGCCAGTTCGATCACCTGCCCGGCAAAGGGGCTGAACAGGGGTACGTTGATGCCAAAGGGGCGGTCGGTATGCGCCTTGATGGCCTGTACCTGGTCACGCACCCAGTCGATGGGGGCATTGCCCGCGCCAATGATACCCAGGCCGCCGCCCTCGGAGACGGCCGCGGCCAGCTCCCAGGTGGCTATCCAGGCCATGCCCCCTTGGATAATGGGATAGTCGATACCGACCAAATCGGTCAAAGCCGTCCTAATCATGCAATTTCCTCCTGCCTGTTTCGGGGAATCGAATACACTAACACCCTCCGCCCCGGAGGGTTGCGATTCCTCGCAGCTTTTGGTTGGGGGGTAACTCTTGCACGTTGGATGTGTTACTAACAGTTGACTCGTGCCATACGCATGACAAGCAGGCACATGATGTGCGCTAGCGTCTGTCAGTAAGGAGGATAACGTGCAGAGAAGGGTTGTGATAACAGGGATGGGGACAGTATCGCCCTTGGGGAACGACCTCGCCACGACGTGGGAGGCAATCGTTGCTGGCAAATCGGGTGTGGGGCCTGTCACCAAGTTCGATACAACTGACTACAAGACGACCATCGCCGCCGAGGCGCGCCATTTCAACCCCAAGGATCATTTTCCGGCGCGCGAAGTGCGAAGGATCGATACGTTCGTGCAGTTTGCCATGGTTGCGGCGCGAGAGGCGCTGGCCGACGCCGGACTCGCCGATGGCGCTCTCTCGAATGGGTTGGGCGAGCGTACCGCGTGTATCATCGGTTCAGGTATCGGCGGCATGGGGACGATGCTGGAGCAGCATGAGGTGCTACTCGATCGAGGGCCCGCTCGCATCAGCCCCTTTTTGATTCCCATGATCCTGCCCGAGACGGCCTCCAGCGTGGTGGCCATCGAGCACGGCTTGCGCGGGCCCAATATGGCCGTTACCTCGGCCTGCGCCACGGGCGCCAACGCCATCGGCGAGACCTTTCGCATGATCCAGTATGGCATGGCGGATCTGGGGGTGTGCGGCGGCACAGAGGCGGGCGTCATCGATCTCGCTCTGGCCGGGTTTGGCGCCATGCGGGCCATCTCGGTGCGCAACGACGAGCCCGAGCGTGCCTCGCGACCCTTTGATCGGGATCGCGACGGCTTTGTGATCGGTGAGGGCGCGGGCGTTCTGGTGCTAGAGGCCCTGGAGCATGCCCTGGCCCGCGGAGCAACCATCCATGGCGAGATCGTGGGCTACAGCAGCAACGATGATGCCTTTCACATCACGGCGCCCGACCCGGATGGGGCCGGGGCGACGGCCTGTATGCGGCTGGCCCTCCAGTCGGCGGGCCTTGGCCCCGAGGACATTGACTATGTGAACGCTCATGGCACCAGCACAGCCCTCAACGACGTCACCGAGACGCGTGCCATCAAGGAATGCCTGGGCGAGCATGCTTACAGCATCCCGGTAAGCTCGACCAAGTCGATGACGGGGCACCTGTTGGGGGCGGCCGGTGCGTTGGAGGCGGCGCTGTGCCTCAAGGCGCTGCAGACGGGGATCATCCCGCCGACGATCAACCTGGAGAACCCTGATCCCGAGTGCGATCTTGACTATGTGCCCCATGTCGCACGCCGGGCCGAGATCCGTACCGCGCTCTCCAACTCGTTCGGGTTTGGGGGGCACAACGTCTCTCTGATCTTTCAGCGATGGCAGGAGGCCCAAGCTGGCGCGTAAAGCGGAAATCGTTGGTTGGGGCAAGTACGTGCCCGAGAGGGTGGTCACCAACGGCGATCTGGCAGAGGTGATGGATACCTCGGACGAGTGGATCAAGACGCGCACAGGCATCGAGCGTCGCCATATCGCCGAAGAGAACCAGGCCACGGCCGCCATGGCCATCGAGGCCGCCCGGGCGGCTCTGGCCGTAGCCGATGCCGATCCCCGCGAGGTCGATCTGGTGATCGTGGGTACGGCCACGCCCGATACCTGCATGCCTTCCACGGCCTGCCTCGTGCAGAATGCGCTGGGCGCCTCTCGTGCGGGCGCCCTGGACCTGAACGCCGGTTGCTCCGGGTTTGTGTACGCCCTGGCCATGGGGCATCAGGCCATCGCATCGGGCGAGCACGAGCTGGTGATGGTCGTGGGCGCCGACACCATGTCGCGCATCGTGAACCAGCAGGACCGTTCCACCGCCGTGATCTTTGGCGATGGGGCCGGGGCAGTGCTGCTGCGCGCCTCGGAGGGCACGGCCGGCATACGCGCCACGGCATTGGGTTCGGACGGATCGGGCGGCGATCTGCTGATGGTGCCCGCCGGGGGGAGCGCGATGCCGGCCTGCGCCGAGACGGTGGCGCAGGGGCTGCACTATTTGGCGATGGATGGCCGCCAGGTCTATCGCTTTGCCTCGCGCACCGTGCCCCGCGTCATCGAGCAGGTGCTGGAAAAGGCCAAGATGTCGTTGGACGAGGTGGACCTGATCATACCGCATCAGGCCAACCTGCGCATCATGGAGGCGGTGGCCAAGAGGCTGCATCTGCCCGATGAGAAATTCTATGCCAATATCGACGAGTACGGCAACACCTCGGCCGCATCGGTGCCCATCGCTCTGTGTGAAGCGGTGGATAAAGAGTACGTCGCGCCGGGGCAAAAGATCGTGCTGGTGGGGTTTGGCGCCGGATTGACTTGGGCAGCCGTGGCCCTCGAGTGGGGCCCCTCGGTGCAAGAGATCTCGGCAGTGTTCTACCGGCGCTGGCTGCGGTGGGTCGTCTACCGCTATGCCGACATGCACACGCGCTGGATGCGCTTTGTCCGGTCGAACGGGGGGCGCGCCTGGCGTTCCGCACGCGGGCAGTGGGACCGTCTCCGTCACAGGGACAGCGGGAGCGAGTAGACCGCGATCAAGGGACCGGACCGCGATATCTCTCCCGGGAGGGACCTCGCGGTCCGGTCCTCTTTTGCTACTCGGCGGGCTCGGGGCGCCCCTTGATTACGAGCGTCCAGGTGCCCTGCTGCACCACCTCGTCGCGCTGGTTGAGCATGCTCACATTCAGCACCACCATGCCGCCGCCCATGCTGGGCAGGGGACGCAACCGGCTGACGCGACAGGTCAGGTGCACCGTATCGCCGATAAAGATGGCCCCCTTGAACTTCCAATCCAGGCCGGTAAAGGCCTGCACCGTGCCCTCGATGAACCCGGCGCGGGCGGCCAGCCCCGAGGCGACGGCAAGCCCCAGCAGGCCATGGGCGATGCGCTGGCCAAAGAGCGTGTCCTTGGCAAACTCGGCATCGGTGTGCAGCGCGTTATAGTCGCCCGACAGCCCGGCAAACTGGACGATATCGGTCTCGGTGATGGTGCGGGCTACCGTGCGAAACTCCTGATCGGCCTGATAGTCTTCAAAGTAGAGTCCTCGTATCTCGGACGACATGCTAGCCTCCTGCCTCTGCTGTTGACACGTCAAGTCTAACCCCGTGTGGCCCTCGAGGATGCGTCGCTACGGGCTCGTCTGGAGCACCGTTTCCGCTCTCGCACCGCTCGATGGTATAATGGCGCCATGAAACACCAAGGACACAACCCTCGCCCTCCCAAGGCCCACGGCCGACCGCGCCGCTGGTGGCTGACTGCGCTCTATCTGTTGCTGGCGGCCCCTCTGCTGGCCGTGGCACTGGTGCTTC
>SKRJ01000142.1 GCA_007118555.1 Anaerolineae bacterium
CGGGCATGGAGAAGAGGTCATGAAATTCGCCAGCGGTTATGCCATCGTCGTGGGAGCGCTCATGCTCATCGTGTGGGCGTTCCTCCTGGTCGCGGGAGAGGTGCCCGACATTCAGACCCAGTTCCTCGCTCTTGTGTTTCATTGGGCTGCGGAGTTGGTCACGGCCCTCGCTCTGATCGCCAGTGGCCTGGCCCTGTGGAGAAACAAGGGGTGGGCGGCGTGGGGGTTTCCCCTGGCCATGGGGATGCTGATCTACTCGCTCATCAACAGCCCCGGTTTCTACGCCCAGGCCCAAGAGTGGGGCATGGTGGGTCTGTTTGCCGTCCTGCTGGCGCTGGCCGTCGTGGCCCTGGCCCTCTTTGTGCGGCGTCGGCTGCCATCCGGGACATAGGCTCTCTGCCAGATCGTGTGACGCCCGGCCGGCAGGCGCACGCCATGACGAAAGGAATCCAAGCGTGAATGCAGAACGGGTTACGTTACGTGAGGGCGGCGAGGTTCCCCTCGATGCATTGGTCGACCTCTACGAGGCCGTGGGGTGGTCGGCCTACACGGCGCCGGAGCGCGTGGGCGACTTGCAGCGCGCCCTGCGCAACTCGACCTATCTGGTGACGGCGTGGGACGGCGACTGCCTGGTCGGGCTGGCGCGGGGGCTGTCGGACGATGTGTCGGTGTTCTATCTGCAGGACATTCTGGTGCGCCCGACCTACCAGCGGCAGGGTATCGGTGCCCGGCTGCTCCGCAACTGCCTCGAGCGCTATGCGCACGTGCGGCTCCACATCCTGCTCACCGATGAAGACGAGCAGGTGGTCCGCTTTTACGAGGCGCTGGGCTTTTGCGATACGTCCACGCTGCAAAAGCACCGCCTGCGGGCCTTTGTGCGCATGCCGGGCGTCGATCTCGGCTGAGGACGCCCGGCATCGTCTCGGTCGGCTAGGCTCCCGTGTCCATCTCTAGCCCCAGCACCCACATGGGCGTACGCCCCAGGCCATAGCTCTCGATCTCGTGCAACTGCCCGTCCGCATCGTCGATGGCATAGCCGGTCATGCGGTCCGAGCCCAACCCCGTTGCATAGAGGTAACGTCCTGACGGCTCGATGCCAAAGACGCGCGGCGTCGGCTCGGTGGCTTGATGCCCGGCGGAGGTCAGCATGCCCGTGTCCGCCGCGATGCCAAAGATGGCGAGGCTATCGTGTCCCCGGTTCGAGACATACAGCCAGCGCCCGTTGGGCGTCATGTGGATCTGGGCGCAGGTATTGTCGCCGCCGAAACCCTCCGGCAGCGTGGACAGCGTCTGCAGCAGGTCCAGATCGCCGGTGTCGGGGTCCATGGCATAGCTGCTGACGCTGGAGCCGTTCTCGTTGGAGAAATAGACCCGGTACAGATCGGGATGATAGCAATAGTGCCGGGGCCCGGCTCCCTGCTCCACCGGCGCGCGCGGGGTCACTAGCGGGGTGAGCCTCCCCGTGTCGGCGTCAAAGGCATACTGCAGGATCGTGTTGGCCGGCACGGTGTGGGGCAGATAGGCAAAACGGTTGGAGGCATCGGTGTGGATGCAGTGGGCGTGAGGCGTGGTCTCGAGCCACTGCACCGCCTCGCTCTCCAGCACGCCGTCGTCGCCGATTCGATGCACTGTGCACACCCCGGCATGATAGTAGGCGCTCAACGCAAAGCGCCCGGTGCGGTCCGCGGACACATAGCAGGCATCAATGGGCAGCTCGATCTTGCTGATCACCTCGCCGAGGCCTTGTTGCGCATCGAGCGCGACCGTCGCTAGGCCGGTCTGTCCCCGCAGGCCCACGAGCAGCCAGCGTTGCTGCGGATCCACCCCGAGAGGCGCCGGACCCCCGGGCATGTCAAACTCGCGCTCGACGGCCAGCTTGCCCGTGTCTCCGTCGAGCTCAAAGATCGTGATCCGATCATCGTCCTCTTGCACACAAAAAAGCCGCGTCACCATAGCTATTTTCCTCCGTCGCTCTCTAGTCCTGGTCGTCTTGCGTGTCCATGGCCCGCAGGTTTTCCTCGACATGGGCCCCCACCGAGTCCGCCAACTGCGCCGTAAGGCCGCCATCCACCAGCAGCGCGTGGCCGGTGACAAAGGAGGCCTCGTCGGAGGCCAGGAACAGGGCCGCATAGGCCGCCTCGCGCATGGTTCCGGGACGACCCAGGGGGTACACCAGCGTCTGCAGGACCTCTTGCTCCGGCTGGGTGGCGATGCGCGCACTGGACCTCTCCGTGATGATGCGGCCGGGGCAGAGGGCGTTCACCCGTATGCCGTACTGGCCATAGTCCACGGCCATCTGGCGGGTCAGGTTGACCAGGGCCGCCTTCATGGCGTCGTACGGCAAAAAGGAGCGCGAGGCCAGGACGCCATGCACCGAAGATACGTTGATGATGGCCCCGCCGCCTCCAGCGATCATGTGGGGAAGAGCGTACTTGCTGCCCAGGGCGGCGGCCTTGACGATGAGCGCAAAGGACTCGTCCCAGTCCTCTGGCTCCAGGTCGCTGAGCGAGCGGTTTGTGCCGGTCCAGGCATTGTTCATCAGAATGTCGATGCGACCGAATCTGTCCATGCACTGGGAGACGAGCTCCTGCAGTACCTCTGGTTGCTTGACATCGCCGGGCACATAGATCGCCTCGCCCCCGGCGGCCTCAATGACGGCTACCACCTCCCGGCCCAGCTCTTTTCTGCGGCCGTTCACGACGACGCGGGCGCCATGCTCGGCAAACAGCTCGGCGCTGGAGCGTCCGATGCCCGATGTCGAGCCGGTGATGATTGCCACCTTGCCGGCCAATCTCTGGTCCATTGTGTGCTCCTTGTAGGCTAACTCTCGGTGGAAAAGCCGAGCATCCGGGGCGCATCAGGCTGCCACAGGGGGCTGATGGACGTTCCGCGGTGGATGCCCCGTATGGCATAGGCCAACATGGGCGCCACGCTCAGGATGCGCAGCTTGGGATGTTGCTTGGGCGGCGGCACCAGGACGGTATCGGTGACGACCAACTCGGCCAGCCATTCGGCTTCCAGGCGCTTGAGCGCGCTGGGCAACAGCACCGGATGGGTGATCGCCACATGCACCTCGGGACGCGCTCCCTGCTTGAGAAGCTCTGGTATCTGGGTCAGAACGCTGCCGCTGGCGATGATATCGTCGATCAAGATCGGGATCTTGTCCTTGACGTCGCCGACCACATGCGTCGTCTCGACGCGACCCCCCGGCTGACGCCGCTTGTGCATCAGTACCATCGGGATGCCCAGCGCCTCGGCGTACAGGCCCGCCAGACGCGCCCGGCCCACGTCCGGCGAGACGATCACGGCATCCTGCAGGTAGGGCTTGTCACGAAAATAGTCGGCCAGGATCGAGTAGGCCTGCAGGCGGTCGACGGGCAGGGTAAAGAACCCCTGAGTGGCCTCCGAGTGGATGTCGATATAGATCACGCGATCCACGCCGATGGTTTCGAGCATGGTAGCCACCACACGGGCGCTGACCGCCTCGCGGCCCTGGGCCATCCGCTCCTGGCGGGCATAGGGGTAATAGGGGATGATGGCGGTGATCTGGGAGGCCGACGAGCGGCGCAGCACATCGACGATGAGCAGCAGCTCCATCAGGTGCTCGTTCACCGGCGCCGTGCAGGGCTGTATGATGAACACGTCGGTCTTGCGCACCACCTCGTCGATAGTGACATAGACCTCGCTATCGGGAAAGCTGCGCGTAGTGAGGGCGGAGAGGGGCGCGCCCAGTTGATGGGCCACGGCCTGGGCCAGCGGTCGATTGGCCCGCCCGGTAAAGATGCGGATGTCCTCCTCGGCGGCGTCAGGACGTTTCATCGGTTCCAGCGCGAGTACCTTGGCCTCGATGGCGTTCACGAGGGCCGACTCGGACCCGTCGGCGATATGCTCACAGACTGTGCCATCAAAGCGATACAGATCACCGATGCCCTCAAGGATGACTTCGGCCTCTTCCAGGGGAGGGGAGAGGGCTCGCATTCTGAGCAGAACGCGCTGCACCACGTCCTGAAACTCGTCCAGATTGTGGTGCAAAGCGATGTCAGCCGATGGATCGTCCCCCTTGCGATACACAAAGCCCCAGTTGCGCCATTCTTGCGCCCCTGGCCAGCGGGCCTGCAGGACCCGGTAACAGATCTTCACATCGCCCTCCATGCATGGTGACTGGGCGGACCCTGCGAGCCAAGAATGTAGCAATCCACCACAAGCAGTATAATCAAGCGGACAAGGGGCTGTCAATGCCTGTCGCGCTCGAGAATGCGGCGTTTCCAAAAACCACGTCCCAGTCAAGTCAGCGTGCCAACGGAATGTAACAGCCATTCTCTGAGCGAACACAAGGTTCTCCCCTACACAAAACCATAATATAGAGTAAACAAAGTACGGGCGAAGCTCGTCTGTACGGTATCATGACATAGGTAACACTCTCTATCAGGACATGGGTAACACTTTGTCATACACTCTTCCTCAAGAAGGGAGGAAGAGACCATGCCTTGGGAGGAATCGAACAGAGTGGATAAACGCAGGGAGTTTGTGATCTTGGCCCAGGAGGGAGGCCAAAGTTTCACGGCGCTGTGTCGCCGCTTTGGGATCTCTCGGAAGACGGGCTACAAGTGGCTGAAACGCTATCGTGAGACAGGCACCTTGACCGACTTGGAGGAGCAGTCGCGGCGGCCCTTGCGCAGCCCGGGGCGCACGGACCCGAGCCAGGAGCGGCGCGCCGTGGCGCTGCGCAAGGAGTTGGGCTGGGGCGCCCGCAAGCTGCGTATCCTGCTGGCGCGCGAAGGCATTCTGCTCAGTGAAGCGACCCTCAATCGGATCATCCAGCGTAATGGGCTGCTCAAACGACCCGATCGCCAAGGACAGGCCATACAACGCTTCGAGCGTCGCTATCCCAATGCACTCTGGCAGATGGACTTTAAGGGACACTTTCCCCTGGTAGGGGAAGGCCGGGGACGTCGCTGTTACCCCTTGAGCATCCTGGATGATCACAGCCGCTTTCTTATCGGGTTATTTGCGCTTCGCTCCAATCGAACCGAGCCTACTTGGGACGCGCTCCGATATGCTTTCGTCCGCTACGGCCTCCCTGAGCAGATGCTGACCGATCATGGCAGTCCCTTCTGGAGTACGACCAACTCCCACGGTCTGACCCAAGTCAATGTCGAGATCATGAACCAAGATATCCAGCTCTTACATGGGGCCATCCGACATCCTCAGACGCAAGGAAAGGTGGAACGTCTCCATCGCACCCTCCAAGAAGAGATGAACCACCGCGGGCAGCCACAGACCTTGACCGAGTGTCAAGTCTTTTTCAACGCCTTTCGTGAGCGCTACAACCGAGAGCGGCCCCATGAGGCCCTGGGGATGGACGTACCAAGGGCCCACTACACAGCCAGCGCACGTGCCTACACGCCGGTTCCCAAGCCCTGGGCATATGATCCCGCCATGACGGTACGGCAGCTCAACACGCAAGGCAATCTGGACTATCAGGGCCAGAGGCTCTTTGTGTGTGAAGCCCTGGCTGAGCAATGGGTCGGCACGCTGGTGTTTGAGGGCAAGCTGATGGTCCAGTTCCGTGACCTACTGATCCGAGAGATTGATCTACAGACCCGTCATGGGCGCGCCTTTACGAGCTAGAGGGTGTTACCTATGTCCTGATACAATGTGTTACCTATGTGTTGACACAGTACA
>SKRJ01000265.1 GCA_007118555.1 Anaerolineae bacterium
CAGCGCCTCCTGCTCTCGATCGGCGCCGGGCACCATGGTGCGGAACTTGGCCATGCAAAAGAGCCGCCCGCCCTCGCCCACACGCCGGCTGAGGTAGAGCACCGGTCCGCGCGAGTCCAACGCGATGGCCAGACCGATCAGGAGCATCAGGGGGGTCAGCAGGACCAGCAGGATCGCCGACACGAGCAGATCAAAGAACCGTTTGAGCGCCCGATCGATGGGCCCGATCACCGGCTCGTTCAGCCCGATGAGGAACAGGTCGCCCAGGGGCTCGACGTCGGCGCGGGAGAGGATGCGCTGGGAATAGTCAGGGACGACGCGGATATGCACCGGTTGCTCTTGCAGCAACGCGATCCAACGATCGAGCGAGGCCTGGGCCTCGGGGGCCAGGCCCAGGATCACCTCGTCGATGCCCAGGCCCTGGATGATCTCGGGGGCATCATGGGCGCCCCCCAGCACAGGCACCCGTTCCAGCGCCGTGGGCACGGGGTCGGCCTGATCGCGCTCGTCCAGGTAGCCCATCAGGTCCACCTCGGCGGCGCGTTCCGCCTCCAGAGCGCGGGCCACCCGACGGCCCACGACGCCCAGCCCCACCACGAGGACGCGGCTGCGCCCCAGCCCCTGCGCCTCGGCCCGGGCCCGCCAGATGAGGCGCCCTCCCAGGGTCAGAGCCAGATTCAGAGCCACAAAATAGAGGAACATGAGCCGTGACAGTTCGCGGAAGGAGAGGTAGAGCAGACCGGCATACATGAGGGCAGCGATGGCAATGCCCCCCACCACCGCCTGGAGCTCGTCGATGGGATCGGCCATCCGCCGCCGGTCATAGCTGTGGACGGCGGCCAGCGCCACCGACCACACGACGAGGGCCAGCACCAGCATGGGCCAGCGCAGGGCCAGGCCGTCGGCGTCGATGGGCAGGCCCAGGGGCAGGGTGGCCCGTAGCCAGCGCGCCAGATAGAGGGCGACAAAAAGGCACGCCCCGTCGGTGATATAGCGTGCCAGCGTCAGAGACACGAGCGCCTCTTGCGAGCCAACGCCGCGCGCCTTTTGCTTTGGTCGCACAGCGCCACGTCTCTGAGTATCACGCTCGGAGGCGCGGCGCTTATTGACGTCGAGTCGTTCGGTCATGTTCTTGACCGTGCACGACCGCGCCGCATCCGCAGCGCATCACGGCATCCGGTCTCGGCGCATAGACCCTCTAGAGACCGAACAGGCCCAGCAAAAACCGCAGGATCCACCCGATCACGATGGTCAGCAGCGCCTTTTCGGTGGTCAGCTCCATGGTCTCGCGAATGGCGAAAAAGCCAAGTATCAGCGACAGGATGGCGCCCAACAGCGCCGCAATCCAGCCGAGGCAGGGGATCACGGCCAGCAGCGCCAGCACCGAGGGCGCCATGGCAAAGCCCAGCACCCGCAGCACCGCCATAAAGGTTGCTTGCCCGGTAAAGAGCTTGGTGCCCACCAGCCAGACGATGGCGCTCCAGATGAGCCATCCCAGCGGCACCTGGATGATCAGAGCGTACAGGAACAGGATCAGGCTGCGCCCCGCAATCCCTGATCCGATGGCCGAGGCGATCGCGACAACCAGCACGACGAGAGCCGCCTGTACGGTGGCCTCGTCGTCCTGGGCGATCTCTCGATATACCGTGTGATCGAACTGCAGCATGCGCGTCAAGCGAGCGATGATCTGATCCAACATTATGTGCTCTCCTGTCCTTTCCCTGTCTGTGGAACATGCCTACTAGCCAATCACACCCTATACGTGAAAAGATCGCCAGGGTCGCGCCGGAGCGCCGCTGCGTCGTCATCTCCTAGATGGCCGACGCCGCGTAATGGGCCCGGGGCTCGGAAAGCTGCAGGCCACGCCACAGACGCTCCTTGGGCGCCTCCTTGCGCCACAGATCCCCGATCTCGCACGCCTGCAGCAGGGCGGCCAGATCGGTGTGGATAAAGGTGACGCGCCGCAGACGCAGGCTGGGGATGGGGTGCGGCAGACGATGCAGGGGCCCCAGCTCCAGCTTGTAGTAGAGATCATCGCCCCGGGGATGCTCCGCGTCCTCGGGCAGCAAGTCGCGCCGGGGCACCACGCTATAGCGTTGGATGGCCGCGTAATAGTGGATGGCCCAACGCAGCTCGTCAAAGCACTTGGGATGGTAAAAGGCCAGGTAGGCGGCGCCGATCCGGCGGGGCGCGCGCCGCAAGGGGATGCGGTACCAGCCCTCTTGGCGCACCCGCACCCAGTCGGCCACGCTGGGCACCACGGCCACCAGAACCCCTGGCGCCTCTTCCGCCGGGCCCTCTACCGTCTCCCACCCATCGTCCCACATGCTCACGCCTCCACCCCAGCCCTCTCAACAGGCATTGCCAGACTACAGACCGGTCGCCTCGGCGATGGCCTGGCGCGCATAGACCAGATTCTCCAGGGGCGCATCTTCGGGCACCGTGCACCCCGCGCCCAGCATAAAGCCCTGGGCGCCCATCTCTGCCAGCGCCCGGTCGATCTCTTCTTGGAGCGCCTCCCGCGGACCGTACACCAGGGGACCGCGCTCGTCCAGGCCGCCCAGGATGCTCACGCCCCCCAGAATCACCTTGCCCTCCCGCAGCGTCGGGTTGTCCGATTGATAGGCCCAGTTGGCCAGGTTCACCGGATAGTCGCGAAAACGCTCCAGGTTCAGGCTCTGGCCGCAAAAGTGGCCCACCAGATACTCGGCCACCTGCCCGACCTCGCTCAGGACATACAGATCAAAAGGCGCCACAAAGCGCGCGTGCTCCTCGTCGGTCATATGGTCGCGCTCGCCGCCCTTGGCCGAGAAATAGATGCCGCCGGCGCCCGCCTCGACGACGCAGGCCCGGTAGAAACGGGACAGATCGTCGGCGATCACTTGCAGCCCCTGCAGCACCGGCTCGGGCTCTTGGCGCAACTGCTCCAGCAGGCCCCGGCGCGCCTCGGGCTCGCCAGGATAGCGCTCCGGATCGCTGGCCTGCAGGGTTACCACCGCCTCGCGGAACGGGTTGAACGCGGTGGTGATGATGGGCACCTCGGCCCCCAGGGCGTCCACGATGCCCTTGAGGCCCTCCAGATGGCTCTGGAAATGGGCCTCCGAGAGGGGCGTGGGCTCTAGCCTGTGCCAATCGGCGGCCTCGCGCACGTGAAACGTGCCCACCGGCCCATAGCCGGTGTCATTCATCACCTTGAGCAGATCGAACCCCGTCTGCCGATAGAACTCGATATGTCGCTGGGCCATGGCCTCGCCGCCATGGTACTCTGGCCGAAAGTGGAGCCAGAACCCCGCCGGCACATGATCCACCGGATGCCCCAGCAACATGGCCCGAAAGCGCTCGATACGATTCATCCCTATGCCTCCTCGTGCTGTCTGCTCCAAGTATAACGAACCCCGGAGCGCTTGTACAGCCTCTGTTTATCTCTGCATGACAGGCCAGGTCTCGATGATTGACATCTGCCTGTACCCCGGCTATGATGCCGCCTGTCGAGGCAGAGCGCAGGAGGCTGGCGTGCCGCCCAGGGAACAGGCCGAACCGATAGCGGAACCGGGACATCGTCCTCACGAGTATGGCATTCTGTTGGTCGGCATCCTCTCGGTCTCTACCGCGTCGATCCTGATCCGCCTGGCCGTCGCCCCGCCTCTGGCGGTGGGCGCCTGGCGCTTGCTCCTGGCCACCCTGTTTCTGGCGCCCATGGCCTGGCCCCGGGCTCGCCGCGAGTGGCGCCTGGCCGAGAGACGCGAGGTCGTGGCCTTGACGGCCTCGGGGGTCGCGTTGGCGGTGCACTTTGCCGCCTGGATCTATTCCCTCTCTCTGACCACAGTGGCCAGCTCCGTGATTCTGGTAGCCACCAACCCGATCTTTGTGGGCCTGGCGACCCATTTCCTGCTGCGTGAGCGCGTCAGCCGCCAGAGCGCCCTGGCCATCGCCCTGACCATTCTCGGCAGCGTCGTGATCTCCTATGGCGATCTGGCCATCTCCGGGCGGGCGCTGCTGGGCAATGCCCTGGCGCTGCTGGGCGCCGTGGCCGGCTCGGCCTACATCCTGCTGGGGCGCGTGGTGCGCCGCCGCATCTCGACCTGGGCCTATGTCTGGCCCTGCTATGGCCTGGCGGGCGTGCTCCTACTGCTGGTGGCTCTGGCCACGCGCCAGCCCATGCTGGGCTATCCCCCCCAGACCCTGCTGATTCTGGCGCTGCTGGCGCTGGTGCCCCAGATCCTGGGCCACTCGGCGTTCAACTGGGCCCTGGGACGCTTTTCCCCCATCCTGGTAACCATCGCCCTGCTGGGCGAGCCGGTGGGGGCGACGGTGCTGGCCTTTGTTGTGCTCAGCGAGATCCCCACCCTCACCGCCTATCTGGGCGGCCCTCTCATTATGCTGGGCATCCTGCTGGCCTCGCTGGCCGAAGTAAGGACCCGGCCGAGGGAGCCATCCTCAGGTTGACGCGATGGCGCATCGGGCCTATATTTGCCCACAAGCTGTGGCCCACAACTTGTGGGCACAATCTGGCGTACACCGAGGCGGGTGGCACTCTCCACGCGCCTCACTTTTTTGGGAGGGGCATTCTATGTCGGTGGATTGGTCCGGTCTGTATGCGCAGCGACTCGGCAGGATGGGAACCTCGGTCATCCGCGAGATCCTCAAGGTGGCCCAGTCGCCCGACATTATCCCCTTTGCTGGCGGCTGGCCCGAGGCTGAGCTGTTCCCCCTGGAGCAGATCAGCATGATCTGTGAGGAGGTCCTCAGCGAGCGCCCCCGCGAGGCGCTCCAGTACGGCCTCACCGACGGCCTGCCGCCCCTGCGCGAGGCCATCGCCGGCTATATGACGGCCCGGGGCCTGCCCGCCCGCGCCGAGAATATCGTCATCGTCAGCGGCTCCCAACAGACGCTGGACCTGGTGGGCCGCCTGTTCCTCGACGAGGGCGACACCGTCCTGGTCGAGAGCCCCACCTTTCTCGGGGCCGTCCAGGCGTTCAACGCCTATGGTCCCCGCTATGTCGCGGCGCCCATGGATGAGCAGGGCCTGTGCGTCGACGCCGTCGAGCGCCTGCTGGCCCAGCACAGGTACAAGTTCATGTACCTCATGCCCACCTTTCACAACCCCACCGGCGTGACCACCACCCTGGCCCGGCGGCAACAGATCGTCGCGCTGGCCCGCGACGCCGGCGTCCCCAGCCTGGAGGACGACCCCTACGGTCAGTTGCGTTACACGGGCGACGCACTGCCCACCCTGGCGGGCATCGATATCGCCGCGCAGGGCGATGACCCCGAGCGGGCCAATGTGCTCTTTGCGGGCACCTTTTCCAAGACCCTGGCCCCCGGCCTGCGTCTGGCCTGGATCGTGTGCCCCAGCGTGCTGGCGGAGCAGCTCGTAATGGCCAAGCAGGGGGCCGACCTGCACAGCAGCACCCTCTCCCAGATGATCGCCTACGAGTTCCTGCGGCGCGACTGGCTCGACGATCAGGTGGAGCGCATCCGCCGCACCTACAGCGCCCGCTGCGACGCCATGTGCGAGGCCATCGAGACCCATTTCCCGCCCGAGGCGCACTATGTCCGTCCCGAGGGCGGCCTGTTTCTCTGGGTGACGCTGCCCGTCGGCCTGGACACGGCCGCGATGCTGGCCGATGCTGCCGCCCACAAGGTGGCCTTTGTGCC
>SKRJ01000021.1 GCA_007118555.1 Anaerolineae bacterium
GGCTCGCTCATGGCTCTGGGCGCGCCGAGCTACCTGGTCGCCCTGACCCTCTGGATGGCGGCCCTGGCCGGCACCTACCTCCTGATGGACCGCCTGCTGCAACTCCCCACCGCGCAGGCCACCCGCCCCACGCTGACGCCCGGACGCCTTGCGCTGCGCGCGGTGCTCGCCGGCATCGTGATCGTTCTGGCGGTGATCCTGACTCGTTGGGGAGGCCCCGTGTTGGGCGCGGTGATGGCGGCATTCCCGGCGGTGTACCTCTCCAGCCTGGTCATTACCGCGCGCTCGTCGGGCGTCGCCTTTTCGCGGGCGCTCACGTTGCCGCTGATGCTGAGCGGGGTGTTCAACTGCGTCGTCTATGCGACGGCATTCCGGCTGACGGTGCATGAGCTGGGGCTGTTGGGAGCCAGCGGCGTCGCCTATGGGACGGCGCTCGGCAGTGCCCTGCTGGTGCTGTGGATGCTGCGGCAGAGGGCCGCCCGGCAGGCAGAGCCGGCCTAGTTCTCGGTGGCGCGCACCAGTTCGCGCTCGAGCCGCACCAGACGGACGAGGCTGCCAAGCCAGAGGATGATCGCCGTGCCAAAGCCCGCCACAATGTTCATGGCGCCATCGGGGATGGTGGGCATACGCGGAATCCAATACATGGTGGCGGCAGCGACCGCGATCATCAGCCCGCCGAGCAGGTACTCGCCGGGTGTGTGATGCACGGCGGCCAGCGCCACAAAGTGCAGGCCCACCGCCAGCGAGGTCGCAGCCGCGATATAGGCCTGCTGGCCCGTCAAGATGAGATAGGCGCTGATCACGGTAATGACCACGCCCTGGGCCGTCATCACCCGATGCGAGCGGCGCGAACGGGTGGCGCGTTCCTGCTGCTGCTCCTCCGAGACCTCGTCCTCCGGCAGCTCGGTGGCGCGCTGAAAGCCTCGCATCGCCAGGATAAAGAGCACGGCGGCGCTGACACCCAAAAAGAGGTTGATCCAAGGGGTGCCCACGGGCCGCAGCTCGAGCAGGCCCACCAGGGCCCATGCTGCGCCGAGGGCGACATACAGGAGCGTTCCGCCGGCGGCGTGCACCGCTTCATAGCGCGGCGGAAGTTGAATATCGGCCATACGCACTCCTCGCATCCATTGAGACCGCAAAGAACAGGGGCATTGTCATCCATAGGGGGTTGCTTGTCAAAAGAGCCCTATGGGACATCGCCCACCGTGGATCGCACAAGGCATACGGGCGCGCGCATCAGGGCCAGTTGACGCTGAGCGCCGTTATCCGTAAAATCAAGGCATCTACTCTAGAATATACCGGAGCAAGCCATGGACAACAATCACGAGGCAACCCTCAAGTATCACGAGCAAGAGTGGCAGATCAAGAGCGGCATGACCATCCGACATGCTATCGAAAAGGTCGGGTTGGACCCGCAGTCGGTTCTGGCGATCCGTGGGAAAAAGCTCATCAACCATCAGACCCTCATCGAGCCCGAGGACGAGATCCTGTTGGTGAACGTGGTTTCAGGGGGCTGACACTGACGCAATCGACGCATACCCCTCAGCCGACTCGCCGCAAGAATCATCCCATCATGCGTTGCCAGCTCTGCGGCGAGGTGGCCGTCATCTCGATGCCCCAGCATCGCCTCAAGCTGTGTGAAGAGCATTTCCCTGCCTGGGTCGAGCGGCGCGTGGCGCGCACCATCGAGTCGTTCCGAATGTTCTCCCCCGACGACCGCCTGTTGGTAGCCGTGTCGGGCGGCAAGGACAGCCTGGCCCTGTGGGAGATTCTCCTGCGGCTGGGCTATCAGGCCGATGGGGTCTATATCCACCTGGGCATCGACCACGAGGGCTACTCGGATCGCTCGCAGAGCTATGCCGAGGCCTATGCCGAGACCCATCCCGAGGCCACGCTGCATGTGGTGAATGTGCGCGAGCGCTACGGGCGCTCCGTACCCGAGCTGGCGCTCGAGGGCGGGCGCAAGACCTGCTCCCGGTGCGGCATGATCAAGCGCTACCTCATGAACCGCATGGCCCGCGAGGGCGATTATGCCGCCATCGTCACCGGCCACAACCTGGACGACGAGGCCGCCCAGCTCCTGCAGAACAACCTCTATTGGCTGCGAGGCTACCTGCAGCGGCAGGCGCCGGTGCTACCGCAGACGCATCCGGGGCTGGCGCGCAAGGCCAAGCCCCTCTGCCTGGTGGCGGAGCGGGAGAGCGCCGCGTACACCCTGGTGCGCGGCATCGAGTACATTCAGCAAGAGTGCCCCCATTCGGTGGGAGCCACATCGATCTTTCACAAGCACATTCTCAACGACCTGGAGCGACGCTCGCCCGGCACCAAGCTCCAGTTCTACCAGGGGTTCATACGGGCGCGCGAGGATGGCTTTTTGGCGGGCACCGACGAGACGCCCCCGTTGGAGGAGTGCGCGCAGTGCGGGCAGCCCACCAGCGCCAACGCCCTGTGCGCCTTTTGTCGCATGCTAGAGACAGAGGAACCGTGACGCGAGAACAAGTGAAACAGAGAACCTATCAATACTATGACCTGATCATGGCCGCCTTTGTGGCCGTGCTGCTGATCAGCAACGTGGCCTCGACCAAGATCCTGGTCCTGGGCCCGTTCACCTTTGACGGCGGCACCATCCTGTTTCCGATCAGCTATATCTTTGGCGATATCCTGACCGAGGTATACGGCTATGCCCGCGGGCGGCGCGTGATCCATGTGGGCTTTGCGGCCTCGCTGGCCATGGCGATGGTGTTTGCCCTGGTGGGGGCCCTGCCCGCCGCCGAGGGCTGGGACCATCAGGCCGCCTACGATGCCATCCTGGGCATCACGCCGCGCATTGTGCTGGCCAGCCTGATCGCCTACTTTGCCGGCAGTTTCTCCAACTCGTGGGTCATGGCCCGCATGAAGGTGCTGACCCAGGGGCGCTGGCTGTGGACCCGCACCATCGGCTCGACGCTGGTGGGCCAGGGCATCGACACCGCGCTGTTTGTCGTGATCGCCTTTGCGGGCATCCTGCCGACCGGCCTGCTCTGGACGGTGATCGTGTCCAACTATGTGTTCAAGTGCGGCCTGGAGGCCCTGATGACCCCCGTGACCTACCGCGTGGTGAACGGTCTCAAGCGCGCGGAGGACGAGGACTATTACGACTATCAGACCGACTTTTCGCCATTCATCACCGAAATTCCATCTCGCGAGATGTGATCTTGCGAGATGTGCTCTCGCGAGATAAGAGATCCATTACCGCACGAAAGGCTACGGCCATGGAACCGAACATCGAGTCCGAGTTTGAGGGCGTCCCGCTCTTTGATGAGGAGTTGCCCGAGGGCCACAAGAGCGGCTTTGTGGCGCTGGTAGGCAAGCCCAACGTGGGCAAGTCCACCCTGATGAACCGCTGGATGGGCCTCAAGGTCGCCGCCGTCTCGCCCAAGCCCCAGACGACCCGCACGCGCCTGCAGGGCATCCTGACCCGCAAAGACGCCCAGATCATCTTTGTCGACACGCCGGGCATTCACCGGCCGCGCACCGCCCTGGGCGACTATATGGTGGACACGGCGCGCCACGCCGTGCCCGACGCCGACCTGGTGGTGTTCATGGTGGACCTGAGCCAGCCGCCCGACGCCGCCGACGAGAACGTGGCCAGCCTCGTCGCCCACTATGTCAGCATCCCGGCCATCCTCGCCATGAACAAGGTGGACCTGGTATCGGAGGAGGAGCTGGCCGAGCGCACCGGGGCCTACCGGGGCCTGGGCCAGTTCGACCATGTAGTCACCATCAGCGCCGAGCACGGTCAGGGCACCGACGAGTTGCTGGAGCGGGTGCTGGAGCGCCTGCCGGAGGGGCCGCGCTTTTACCCCGCCGATCAGGTCACCGATCAGTCGGAGCGGTTCATCGCTGCCGAGCTGGTCCGCGAGCAGGTGCTGTTCCACCTGCACCAGGAGGTGCCCCACGCCATCGCCGTGCAGGTGCAAGAGTTCAAGGAGCGGGACAATGGCGTGCTGTACATTGCGGCCAATATCTTTGTCGAGCGCGAGTCGCAAAAGGGCATCGTGATCGGGTCCCGTGGCTCGATGCTAAAGCAGATCGGCTCTGCCTCGCGGCAGTCGCTGGAAGCGTTCTTTGAGCAGAAGGTGTATGTCGACCTGTGGGTCAAGGTGCGCAAGGATTGGCGCACCAACGAGACCTACCTCCGACAGCTCGGCTATGGCTGAGTCCACGTACAACGAAACCGGCCGGCGTCTCCCATCGAGAGCCGGCCGGTGTTTTGTGTCTGAAGCTAGCCCAGCAGCAGCAGGCTGACGGCCATCACGAACATGCCGCCCAGCAGGCCAAAGAGCGAGTCGTGGCCCCGGCTGTACTCGCGGGACGTGGGCAAGAGCTCGTCCAGCGCGATATAGACCATGATACCGGCGATACCGGCAAACACAATGCCCATCACACCCGGGGTGAGGAACGGCCGCAGCAGGACATAGCCCACCAGCGCGCCGAGGGGCTCGGCCAGGCCGGACAGGGCCGACCAGGTAAAGGCGCGGCGGCGGCTCCCGGTGGCATAGTAAAGCGGCACCGAGATGCTGATCCCCTCGGGGATGTTGTGCAGGGCGATGGCGATAGCGATAGCGACGCCCAGAGCCGGGTCCTGCAGCGCGGCGAGGAACGTCACCAGGCCCTCGGGAAAGTTGTGGATCGCCACGGCCAGCGCTGTCATCACCCCGGTACGCTCCAACTTGCTTTTTTCCGACATCGCCACGGCGCCCGGCCCATGCGAGTGCCTGCCCACCTCGGCCAGATCCTCTTCGGAGCGCGCCTCGTGGGGATTTTGCTCATGGGGCACCAACTGATCGATGATGAACATGATCAAGATGCCGACGAAAAAGGCCCCTGTGATGATCCATCCGGCCGCGCCGGCATTGAAGAACTCTTCCGCCATCTCGAGCCCTTCTTCCATGAGCTCGATGAACGAGATATAGATCATGACGCCCGCCGCAAAGCCTGTCCCCCACGAAAGAAAGCGATAGTTGCGCGGCCCGGCAAAAAACGCAACAGCGCTGCCGACAGCGGTAGAGAGCCCTGCAAGGGTCGTCAGTAAGATAGCGATCCAGAAATTGCCATTGTGCATCATTGGTCTATCGTGCGCATACGCGCCCTCCTTGTGAATTCGATACTTTTGTCTATGAAATACTACACAGAAATGGGAACCTTGTCCAATGGCGGGCTTGCTGGACACGCCGGGGCCAATGTCGTATAGTCTGCCAGACGGACACCCTTCACCCAGCGGGAGGAGCCCAGGCTGTGCTCCAAGCGGCTGCGCATGCGTACGAGATCGATCCCTGCATCGCCGAGCTGTATGACCAGATCGAGACGCACACCGACGACATTGCGCTGTTGCGACGCCTGATCGGCACAGGGCCGCCGCTACGTATCTTGGAGCCCTTTTGCGGCACAGGCCGCATCCTGCTGCCCCTGGCCGCCGATGGCCATACCATCGATGGCTTTGACCGGGCGGCGCCCATGCTGGAGCGCGCCCGCGCCAAGCTGGCAGAGCTCTCGCCCGAGATACAGCAACGCGTGAGCCTCAGCCAGTCGGATGTCCTTTCGGCGCCCTGGCCCGACGGCTATGACCTGGTGATCCTGGGCGGCAACTGCCTGTATGAGCTGGCAACGCCAGAACA
>SKRJ01000147.1 GCA_007118555.1 Anaerolineae bacterium
GCCACTAGCCGAGGCTCGCCTCGGACTCGGGCAACGGCGCGCCACGCAGGCCCTGGTACACACGCTCGATCCGTTCGTACACGGCGCTCCAGGTATACTCGCGGGTCATCTTCTCGCGTCCCGCCGCCCCCATGCGCTGGGCCTCCTCGGGGTTTCCCAAAAGCTGGACAATGGCGTTCGCAAGGGCGCTGGGATCGCCCCAATCCACGAGCAGGCCATTCTCTCCCTCATCGATGACGCCGGGAATGCCCCCGGCCCGGGCCCCGACCACCGGCTTGCCATGGGCCCATGCCTCGAGCAGCACGATGCCAAAGGAGTCTACCCGCGAGGGCAACACCAATGCCCTTGCGCGGCTCAACAGGGCGTGCTTGTCGGCTTCGCTCACCAGGCCCAAGGGGCGCACCTGCATCTGGGCCTCGGTGGGGAGATGCCGATAGTAATGCTCAAAGTCGCGGTCCACGGCGCCGATCAGGGCCAGGCAGGGTGGCGAGACAACGTCGGGGCGCTCTCCCAGAGCCAGGATCGCCTCCGCGGCGTCAATGGCGCCCTTGTCACGGCCCACCCGACCGATGAACAGAATCAGGGGATCGCAAAGAGCAAAGGTCTGCATCTTGCGCGCGATGGTCCGCGTATCCACCTCTTGCGTCTGGGGATAGTAGCCACTGCCGACCACATAGGTCCGATCGGGCGGCACGCCAAACTCGATCAGACCTTCCCGCTCGATGGGTGTGTTCACCACCACGGCATCGGCATCGCGCATCACGTGGAGCTGGTGCGCCATGGTGTTGTTGCGCACGATCCTCTTGTCGCCTGCGGTACCCAGATGAATGTCGGGCCGCAGGACAAAGGGCACGCCACGCGCTCGCGCCTGACGCCAGCCTTCGACCAAGGCATGCTCCCAAGAGAGGTTGAACCCATGCACCAGATCGTGGTGCTCGAGCTCTGCCAGAACATGCTCCAACCCGGGCATCGTGGGCACCCGGCGAGCCATGCGCATCAGCAAGCGCTCTGGTTTCTTGAGCGCCGTCGAGGCCATGATCATGGCCTTGCGCCAGAGAAGCAGGCCCGACCAGTTGCCGGGTACGCCGCCGGCGGGGCACCGGATCACGCGCACCGGTCCCTCGTGCACCTCGTAGGGTTCCTCGTGGGCGTGGCGCGGCCGCCAGCGCCAAAAATCCTCGCCCTGAGTGACATCCGAGGTCACCACAGTCACCTGATGACCCGCCTCGGTCGCCTGTTCGGCGAGGGCATGCACCAGCCGTTCACCGCCTCCCACCATGGGAGGGTACGAGGGCGTTACATAGAGGAGTTTCATGGCGTCCGCCCCCGGCTCGACAGGATAGGGCCCGCGTCTTGATCCATTTCTCTCATGCATAGGCCTCGGGATCTGGCTCGAGACCGAGGCGGTAGAACTGCTCGGGAGGCGCATCGTTGGCCAGCATCTCGCGCACCAGATGAGCGCACATACGGGCCTCGATCTCGGGATCCTGGATCGGATTCTGCTGGAGCGGGTCGGCCACCAGGTCGAACAGGAGCGTGTCCAGGATCGCGGGGCGAATATCGGGATTGGCCGAACGCATCGCCGGGATACGCAGTACGGGCACACCCTTGGTAAAGGGCAAGGGTTCATGCAGGTTGAGCGGGCGCAACTCTTGGACGGAAAAGAGGCTGCGCATGTGCGTCGGCATCAACGTATAGTCAAAGAGGGGACCATTCTCAGAGCGCGCCGGGCCACGCATATAGACATAACGCCCGTCGGTGACGTTCACCTGACCACCAAAAATGCCGAACAAGCCGGCCTCGCGCACGGACGTGTCATCGGCAAGGGCAGGCGCCAGCGAATGTCCCTGCATGTCGCGCGGCGCCGGAACGCCGAAATAGTCCAGCAGCGTCGGGGCCAGATCGATGGTCTGCGCCAGCGCGCTGCAATGCACGCCCGCCCGGGCCGAGCGCGGGTCCCAGATCATGAGGGGCATATGGGCGACCTCGTTGTAAAAGGGCATCACGCACTTGGCCCACCAGTCATGCTCGCCCAACAGGAACCCGTGGTCGGTGTTGACGATCAACATCGTATCGTCCCACAGGTCGTAGCGATCCATGGCGTCCAACAGCTTGCCCAGGTTGGTATCGCACATGGTGATCAGGGCGGCATAGTTGTTGCGGTAGCGCTCGATCTCCTCCGTGCTCTCATCCACCGGGCGGTACTCGGGCCAGTCCAGATCGGGTCCCTTGTAGCCATCGGGATAGAGGGCCTTGTACTGCTCCTGGGTGAAAAAGGGCTCGTGGGGATCAAAGGTCTCGATGTGCAGGAACCAGTCATCCTGCTCATGGTTCCTCCCTATAAAGGCCAGGGCCTCCTCCATGGTCCTGGTCTGAGGCTGATCGGCCTCTGTCGGCATGTACTGGCGGTTGACGACATCCTGGGGGCGCAGGTGCTCGTTCATGGGCGTGACCTCGCCCACGTGCCCCTTCCAGCGATCGCCCTCCTGCCCGCGCACGGACACCCACGTCGTATAGCGCTGGTGGTAG
The DNA here is from genome assembly GCA_007118555.1 of Anaerolineae bacterium. Taxonomy (GTDB): domain Bacteria; phylum Chloroflexota; class Anaerolineae; order UBA1429; family UBA1429; genus UBA1429. The sequence goes on from SKRJ01000147.1 coordinate 2,530, forward strand.
GTGGCGCCGCCATCCTCCCAGTAGTGCTGGTGGTCGGACACCAGGTGGCAGTGCACGCCGTTCTCCCTTAAGAGCACCGGCATCGAGTCATCAAAGGGCTCCAGCGGGCCCCAACTGCGATGCAAAAAGTTGTAGCGGCCGGTGTGCAGCTCGCGGCGCGCGGGCATGCAGGGCATCGAGCCCACATAGGCATTGTCGAACACTACGCAGCGCTCGGCCAGCCGCTGAAAGTTGGGAGCCTGCACCCAGGTGTTGCCATAGCAGGGCAGATAGCGCCTGTTCAGCGAGTCGAACATCATCATAATGGCTTTCATGGCTCAGGCTCCTCTGTGGATCTCTTGGCAAGACAGCGACGCGGCGCTAAAAGCATACGTTCCTGGTCCCTGACGACTCTATGTGCGCGGCAGCCGATTCATGCGCAGCTCGTGAGAGCCGTCGGCACGGCAGTACTCATAGTATAGCAGGATCTCGTCATCCAGGGGTACCGCGTCGATATACCGCAGGCTTCCGGTGCCATGGGGCGAGACGAGCAGGGGGCCGTCGAAACTGAGCCGGTGAAAATGGCGCAGATCCCACGACTGGACCAGGCCGGTGCGCTCCTCGTAATTGCCCTCCACCGATGCGCCGCCATCATAAAAGCCGATCCAGCCATGCTCCGTGGCGATGAGGCAGCCGATGCGCGCCGCATAGGCGTCCCAGGCGTCGGGCCGCGGCGGAAAGACATCGCCGAGCCACTGGTACGTGAGGCCATCGTGACTCACAGCCATGGCCGTGCTCGACAGCGTCAGGCCCGTGTTATAGATGTCCGCCGTGGCATGCATGCGATCGCGCTCCTCCGGCGTCAACGAATCCAGCTGCGTGGCATAGCTGATCAGCATATAGTAAAAGCCATTGAGCTTGATTACCCAGGGATCCTTGACGCCTTCGACGCCCACCTGGGGCCCGGTGAGCACCTTTTGCCTGCGGCCCACATCAAAGGAGGAGGGATCGTCGGCCTGGATGACGTCGATCCGCCAGCGATTGTCGGCGTGATCCACATAGCTGGGGTAGAGCAGCCAGCTGCCATCAGGCGCCTTGGCGAGGCAGAATCGCTCGACCGAGGGCGAGTCGAAATCCTCCTTGGTCGCCGACCAGATCGTCTCGAAATGAACGCCATCCTCCGATGCGGCGATATAGCACTCGCCACCGCGCACCGGCTGGGGCTTGCGCACCCGATAGGTCATATAGTACCGGGCCGTCGCCGGATCATGAATCACACTGGGGGCCCCGGCCCAGTGGCCGTCTCCCGTGCCCGCAGGCTCGATGATGGTGACGCCCTCCGCCGGATCAAACAGCCACGATCGGCCAAACTCTTTGCTTGTCATGTTACTGGAACGCATCGTCTGTCTTCCTTCCTGAGGTTATAGGAGTTCCTCATAGAGTTGCATGGTCTGGCGAGCCGTCTCCTCCCAGGTGAACTGACGAGACCGCGCCACGCCAGCTCTGCACATCTCCTGTTGCCGCGCAGGATCGGTAACCACGGTATGAATCGCGTCGCTGATGGCCTCCACCTCGGTGGGATCGAAATAGAGTGCCACGTCTCCGCCCACCTCCGGTAGGCTCGATGTGTCACTGGCGCACACGGGGCTGCCGCAGGCCATGGCCTCGAGCACCGGCAGACCAAACCCCTCATAGAGCGAGGGCTGCACGGTCACTGCGGCGCCTGCGTACACGGCAGGCAGATCCGCATCGGCCACGAATCCGGGCAGAATGACGCGGTCGCGCCAGGGAGAGCTTGCCAAATGCTCGAAAAAGCTCTCACAAAGCCAGCCTCGCCCGCCGACCAGCACCAGCGCATCGAGCAGATCCGCCTCGAACAGAGGGCCGCAGGCCTCGATGAGCCGGGTGAGGTTCTTGCGCGGCTCGAGGGTGCCGACGGCCAGGGCATACCGCTCGGGCAGGCCATACTGACCGCGCACCGCGGCCACACGCTCGGGCGTCTGGGGCACAAAATGCGGTGCGGCTGCTTCCGGGATGACGACGATCCGGGCGGGATCGAGTCGGTAGCAGTCGACCAGATCCTGTTTGGTGTGGGCCGAGGGGGCGATGATTCGCTCTGCATTGCGACAAAAGAGCGGCATGGCCGTGCGCAGATAGAGATAATTGTAGCGCTTGTGATAAAAGGGGAAGCGCTCAAAGATCAGATCGTGGACGGTCATGACCGTTGGCACGCCATCCAGAGGTGGCAAGAGATGCTCAGTGGCATGAAAGAGCCGGGCCTGCTCGAGCAGACCGTGCATGGGCCAGCGGGCCAGCGCCCTGGCCAGCACCAGCGCCCGCCACGGCTTGTAGCCCCAGGGCACCCCCGCCACCCGGGAGGGGGGCCAGCCGTCCAGCGGGCCCAGGCGGCCGAGGCTGTTCTGGAACAGGGCCAGTCGTTCGCCCAAGAGCGGCTCGAGCGCGGTGACAAGGTTCAACGCATACCGGCTCAGCCCTGCCTTGCCATGCACGGCGGCAGACACATCCACATATATCGTCATGAACAACCCGCCGATTCAGGGAGCAGAGATACTAGTCATCATCGTCGTCCACCAGATCCTCCTCGGTAAAAGAGGCCTGCATGTCCAGGGCCATGTCGCCGATCTTGCGCCCGCTGAGAACGAACCGTTCGGCGGCGCGCTGCTCGCCCTGTGCGTAGGCCGCCAACAGCTCGGGCAAATAGACCTGGATGATGGCGCGTCGCAGCGCCGGGTCCCCAACGCGCGCCGCCATGGCCTGCACCGCCTCGCGGGTCCCTTCCAGCCAACCATCGGTCAGCGGCATACCCGGCAGCAGGTTGACAGAAAGCTCCTCAAAGCCCACCCGGGCCAGGGCGGCGGCGGCATCGCGCAGGTTGACATGGAGCGCCACGGGCTGCTCCAGCGCCTGCCCCAACATGGAGACGACATCATTGCGGAGCCGCCAGGCCTCGTTATAGTCGGCCTCGCTGGGCTCCATGATGTCGGCGATGCGCAACTGTCCCCCGGGGACCATGACGCGCCACAGCTCTTCCAGCATGGTGTCCAATCGCCTGGGGGGGACCTGGCGCAGCGTCCCGTTCATCACCA
>SKRJ01000158.1 GCA_007118555.1 Anaerolineae bacterium
CGCCCAAGAGCCCGCTCAGCCCGATGCCCCGTCCCGGTCCCAACGCCTTGATCAGCAGATAACCCGAAAAGCTGATGGCCGAGATGAACACCACCATCAACCAGATGCGATAGGGATTGATGACATCCAATGGCTCGGGGCCAATGTTGACGTTGGGCAGCACGGGCAGGATGATGACGGTGATGACGGCAAACTTGAGGATGGCAAACAGGTCCTGGCGCGACATCTTTTGCGCCAGGCCGTGCATCTCTACTTTGAGCGAGAGCAGTAGCGTAGTGGCAACGCCCAGCGCCGCGGCCATCTCCAGGCGTCCATAGTAGCAGAGCACCCCTGCCAGCAACGTCAGGATCGCTGCGCTCTCGCTGGTGAGGCCCATACGGCCCAGGCGCGTGTTGGCCTGATAGGCAATGGCGATGAGTACAACCAGCCCCAAGAGCACCGCAACCAGTGGCCAGGGGCTATCGACCAGATCCGTGACAAATGCGCCCGCGGCGCCTGCAAGAGCGAACAGCGGAAAGGTGCGCACGCCGGCAAAGAGTTTTTGTCGACGCTCGCCTTGATCGTATTCCCTTTGCAGCCCTACCAGCAGGCCAATGGCCAGGGCACTGGCCATTCGCAGGAAAAGGTCGCCCTCACGCATGGCCCGACCCTCGCTTTCTATACCTAGACTAGCCACCAGCAATCGTGCCCCTGTAAGGTGCGGCCCATCGTGGTGACCTGTTCCCAAACTATACGAGGGCACGGCCCCATGTCAAGAGTTGCCCAAGCATTGGATACGACGATGCCCAGGTCGAATCCATGTATAGTGCCTCTGTCCATGGACATCGGGATGCTGTCATGCATTCGCTGGGAGCGGTCAAGAACCTGCGCTCGGCAGCACCGCAAGGCCCGTGACCTATGTCGCTACCATGACCCATGCCCAGGCGCCGCCTGTCTTGCGCCATCCTCTCGTGGATGCGCCTTACCCCGCCTCCAGTAGCTCTTTCAGGGTCAGCAGATCCCTTTCCCACTGCTGTCGGGCGGCCTGGGCCATCTCCGGATCGGCCAGCTCCAGCACCGTGACGAGCCTTGTTCCAGCCTCGACGGGCTCCAAGGCAAAGACCTGTGGTACCTCGATGGCCCCCGATACGTGTTTGATCCCAAACCGTCGGTTGCGTTCGTAGCTGGTAGCCTCGACGGTTACTACCATCGGACGACCCTCCACCTGTGCGGTCGCCTCCCACACGGTCCCCACACCGACGGGCCCTGAGGTGCGCTTCTCCACCTCACCCCCGTGCCACTGGGACCAGGTCTCGAGGTCGGCGACAAACTGGAACACGCGCTCTATCGGGCAATGGATCACGATCTCGTGCTCGTTCCTGACCATCTTGCGTCCCTCCTCTGGCCCGGCCCTGGCGGCCCGCTCTGCTACATCCCGTACTCGCTGCGCAAGAACAGCTCGCCATACAGGGGCGCCGTCTCCTCTAGCAAGGCGGCCTCGTCGGTGGGCAGGGCATCCAATGAGTTCCGGACGCGGTCGAGCCAGCGCGCGTCGCGCGACGAGATCGTCAGACGGCCCTGATCCAACTCCTCGGCCAGCGTGTCCACCGCCAGCTGCCCCAGCGCGATCACCCGTTCCAGATCGGTCCCCTGGGTCGCCACCAGGCGCTCTGCCGCGGCATACATGACGTTGGGGTCCATCACGACGGCCTGCGGGTCGCGGTTGCGGTCGGTGGCGATGAACATGTCGCGCAGCCAGGGGCCCCGCTCCTGCGCCAGGGCCTCGTTCATCAGGCGCGTGTCGTAGATCAGGATCTCGCCAAAGACCTCGGGGGCGTTTCCGCTGAGCAGGCGGACATTCTGCACCGATTCGTTGCTCCACAGGTCGGCCACGGCGGCGGCAATGTTGCCCAGGGGCGAGAAATGGGCGCAGGCCGCGCTCTTGCCCTCCATGCTGATGGGCACGCCGGTGATCGCCTTGATGATCGGGTTCTCATAGCCGCAATCCTTGAGCGGCCCTCGGGCCCCCGCCTCGACGGCGGCCAGCGAGCGCGGTCCCGTCATCAGGCGGATGACGGCGGCCAGGACGGCGGGGATCAGGTTCTGATGCGCGAGCTGCATGGCGGTGTTGCCAAAGCCACAGGCGGTATCGCCACCGGGAACGACGCCGTGGCGCTCGGCGATAGCGCTGATCTCGCCCCACAGATGGCGCATGTCGCGGGGCGCCAGCACCCCCAGGGCCAGGGCCATGCCCGCCAGGTCGCCAGCCACCACCGCCTGGTCGAACACCTCTTTGCCCCCGGTGGACTCGATGGAGAGGATGTGGGCGCCGGCCGCTGCGTTCTGCGCAAAGGCCTCCAGCATCAGGGCCGCCGGCTCACCCGTGCGCATGCGGGGCGGGCGCTCCAGCTCGCGTATGTCGGCCACGGTGACCCGCAGCCCGGCGCGCACCCCGTGGTTGGCGGCATAGTCCTCGATGATCTCGCGCACATCGGCGGTCACCTGGGCGCCCCACGTGGGGTTCTGGGTGAGCTCAAAGAGCTGCTCGATCTCGAGCAGGAGCGTCTCTTGTTGCAGCGCCACGGCCCGGTCCAAAATGTGGGTGACCATGTCGCGAAACTCGACGCGTACCTGCTCCAGGGTCTCGTCGGTGATAAGCATGGGGGGTAGCGTAAAGTTCACCTCGGGCAACACATGCCCCCCGCCAATGACCACATCGTGGCCTACGGTCACAGGCTTTTTGGCATGGCCGAACAGCATGTCGTTGGCGCTCGCATAGGCGAGCTGATCGGTGGATATGTCGAATGTGGTCATGGTGACTCCTAGGATAGTATGCGCGGGCGTGGCCCGATAGTCTCTTATTCCCATTATAATAGTAGGATTTAGCGCGTCAAGTGGTGACAAGCGTCGATTGTGGGCATCTATTCCCCCAGGTCGAGATGGGGGCTTGTTGTCTATCGGTTGTACGCCGAGTGGCCAGGGTGCCCGCATCGGGTTATACTGACAGCAATGCCCTGGCCGCTCGTTCTGTCCGACTCAACCTGTATCAGAAGGAGCCGATCCGATGGATCTCACCCAGTTTCCTGTGATCGATAACCACTGCCATCCCCTGGTTCCGGACAAGGCGCAGTTGGATCCCCTCTCGTTGGCGCGCGAGTTCTACCATGGCATCGGCGACCTGGACGACGGCTCGCCCAAGGGCGCCCTTTCGCCGGCGCGCATGGCCGATGTCGCCCAGTTGGGTGTCGTGCATACGCTGGTGCGACAACTGTCGGGCCTCTTTGATTGCCCGCCCGATCTGGCGGCCGTGGCCATCGAGCGCAACCGCCGCACCGCGCAAGGGTTCGATGCCTATGCCGCCATGCTCTATGAGAATGCGGGGATCGTCGGCACCGTCGTCGACAGCGATCTGCCCGATGACGCGCCAGGCCTGACGTTGATCCCTGGGCAGGTGCTGCGGCTCTTTCAGATGGGGCCCGCCATCGATGCCCTGCTCGGCGAAAAGGACTCGTACCAAGAGCTGCTCGCGGGCTATCTGGACGCCCTCGACGAGGCGGTGCGCATCGACGGCTATGTGGGCGTCAAGAGCCATCTGGCCGAGGTGGTGGGGCTGGACGCGCCGGCCCCCTCGCTGCCCGAGGCGACAGCGGCGTTCGACGCCGCCAAACGGGGTGACGTTGCCGCTTATCAGGCCCTCTATGCCGCTCTGTTCGCCGCCACGCTGACCACCTGCCAGGAGCTTGACGTGCCCGTACACCTGCACACCGGCATCACCGGCGGCTCCTGGGACGGCCCCATCGGCAACGCCGACCCGTTCCTGCTGGCGACGTGGCTCAGTCGCCCCGAGTTTCGTAGCTCTCAGGTGGTGCTGTTGCACGCCGGCTATCCCTGGATCGAGCAGGCCTCCATGATGGCCCACGCTTTTCCCCAGGTATGGGTGGACATAAGCTGGGTGACGCCCTGGACCTCGCTGCGCGCCATCGAGTGCATGCGCGCCTTTATGGCGGCGGCGCCCCTCTCGCGCCTGATGATCGGCAGCGGGGGCCATGGCACGCCCGAGGTGGCTTGGCTGGGGGCCATTGTGGCCAAGCTCGCCCTGGGCAGTGTATTAGAGGATGCCATCGCCAGCGGCCTGATGGCCGACGCCGCGGCCCGTCGTGTGGCAGCCATGATATTGCACGACAATGCCGCGCAGTTGTACGCCCTCGAGGAGTAGGGGTGGGCACGCTATGAGAAGCTGCATCCATGGCGTTGACACCCCATAGCGGTCAAGAGAGGCGTTCCGCCTGGCGCGTGACGGCCCTGGGCGTGTCTGTCGGCGTCGTTCTGCTCGCTATGCTGCTGCTGAGCGGCGGCTTTCCGTACGGCGGATATGTCCTGCAGAGCGTGATGTTCGGTCGGGGGGACATTCCTCCGTCGCGGCTGCGGGAGGCCGATCTGATACGGAGCATCGTCGTCGCGGCTATCATCGCCTGTGGATCGATCGCGCTCTATGGCCCGGTGTTGTGGATCGAGGATGCCGAGGCTCGTGCGCATCGGGCGGGGGCCGATTCCGGGAGTTTGGCGATGGCACGCCTGGCGGCCCTTCTGGGCGTGATCATCCTCGTAGGCGTCCTCGTGTCCCTGTACATCGCCGGACGAGCGCTCTATTTCCTCATCGTCTGAGCAAGTGTGCCCAGATTATAGCCGGGCGATGATTTCGCTGCGCTGAAAGGTCCGCACGCCCAGCCAGATCAGCACCGCGTCGATGGCCCACAGCACCGCCCCCAGCAGGACCACCATGGCCGTGCCCAGGTAGAGCACGCCAAGCGCCTGGCCAATCATGAGGGCCACAATGGGCAGCACCACGACGCCGCCAATCTGATAGGCCTCCTGAAAGGTGTTGGCCCGCGCCGACACGAGCACCATCGAGCTGAGGCCCAGCCCCGCGGCTGCCGGCGCCACCCACAGCACCAGAATGATCCACATCAGGTTGGGGAAGAACACCCGGCCCATGACGCCCCATGCCCCGATATTGGCCGCAAGCCCATAGGCCACAAAGCCCACGATCGCCACGGCCAGAGCCGGCAGCCAGGCCGAGAGCAGCTTGCCCGCCACCAGCTCCAGGTCGGTGGTCGGCGTATAGATCAGCGCCTCTAGCGTCTTGCGCTCCTTTTCGCCCGCAAAGCTGTCGGCGGCAATGACGCTGGCCACCATCAGCGGCAGGATCAGGTACATGGGCGCGAAAAAGTACACCAGAAACGCCACGATCAGGGTCTGTACCTCGTCCAGGCCCTCGAGCTCGGCCGTCATGGCTGCGGGCATCTGGTCGAGAAAGGTGTCCAGATCGCCCATGGTTACGCCGGGAGCCTCCTCCATGACAGGCATCAGCAGGCCCACCCCCAGCGGGATCAGAACCATGATCACCAACGGCACGATGATGATGGGCAACAGCACGCCCTTGCTGCGGCTCACGCCCAGCAGGTCACGGCGCACGATGGCTCGAATGGCCCGCCCGTTCATACGCCCACCTCCCTGGCCTGCGGTCTGCCCTCCGCGGCCCGATCGTGATGCAGGCGGAAGTAAACGTCCTCCAGGGTGGGCTCGTGGGGGAGCAG
>SKRJ01000063.1 GCA_007118555.1 Anaerolineae bacterium
AAGCGCCGCGCCAGAAAAAAGAACGCCAAACATGAGTGAGACAAGGACCGTTACTGTATCGATGCGAGGATGCCCATGATCGCCCTGCGTCTGGATCGCGTTTCTATCACCTACTCGGGTGCGCCCGTTTTCTCCGAGCTCTCGTGGGCCCTGCATGACGACCGGGTGGTGGGGTTGATCGGCCCCAATGGCAGCGGCAAGAGCACCCTGCTGGCCCTCATGCATGGCGACCTGCCCACGGATACGGGCACCGTCGTGCGGGCGCGGGGCCTCACGGTGGGGCTGCTCCCGCAAGAGCCGCGCTTTCTGCCGGGATCCACCGTTTGGGAGGAGGCGCTCACCGCTTCGTCGGCCCTGCGCGAGATCGAAGCCCAACTGCACGACATCGAGGCCCGGCTGGGCGACCCCGCCGTCTATGGCAACGAGGGGCGCCTGGCCAGCGCTCTGGCGCGGCAGGAGGCGCTGCTGACAGAGTACGAGCGGATGGGTGGGCCGGCCTACGAGGGGCGCCTGCGCGGTACCCTGCTCTCGCTGGGCTTTGGCGAGCGTGATCTGTCGCTGCCCGTGGACGCGCTGAGCGGCGGCCAAAAAAAGCTGCTGGCCCTGGCCAAGCTGATGGTCGTGCAGCCCGATCTCTTGCTGCTGGACGAGCCCGACAATCACCTGGACCTGCCCGCCAAGGCCTTTTTGGAGCAGTACATTCGCGGTTACAAGGGCGGCGTGGTGATCATCTCCCACGATCGCTTTTTGCTGGATATGGTCGTGGACGAGATCATAGAGCTGGACCATGGGTGCCTCACCGCCTATCCCGGCAACTATTCCGAGTATGCTGTGGCCAGGGCGCATCAGATGGCGCGCCAACAGCAGCAGTTCCAGGCCCAGCAAAAAGAGATACGGCGCCTCGAGCAGTCGGCCGAACGTCTGATGACCTGGGGCAAGATCTATGACAACCCCAAGTTCTCGAGACGCGGCCAGGCCATTCTCAAGCGCCTGGACCAGATGGATCGGCTCGATGCGCCGCCGCAGGACCGGCGGCGGATGGGTCTGGAGCTGGCGGGCTGGCGGGGCAGTGACAAGGTGCTCGAGGCGCACGACCTCTGGAAGGCGTTCGAGAACCCCGCCGGCGGAGAGGATATCGTGCTGGCGGGGCTGGACCTGCTCCTCTGGCACGGGGAACGGGTGGGCATCGTGGGGCCCAACGGCGCGGGCAAGTCGGTGCTGTTGCGCCTGATCCTGGGGCAGGAGACGCCCACCGCGGGCGAGATTCGCATCGGCCCCAGTGTGCGCATCGGGGTATACGCCTAGCAGCACGAGACGCTGGACCCCAGGCTGACGCTGATCGAGACGATGGCCAAACGCGCCAATCTGCCCGAATCGGCGGCGATACCGTTCCTGGGTCGTTTCTTGTTCCCTTACGAGCAGGCCCTCAAGCCGGTGTCCACCCTGTCGGGCGGCGAAAAGGGGCGCCTGCAGATGGCGCTGTTGATGCTCTCGGGCGCCAACCTGCTGCTCCTCGACGAGCCCACCAACAACCTGGACATTCCCTCCGCCGAGGTCCTGGAAGAGGCCCTGGAGAGCTTTGAGGGCACGGTGCTGGTCGTATCGCACGACCGTTACCTGCTGGATCGCATCGTGCACCGCGTCGTGGCCCTGGAAGAGGGCACAGCGGCCGAGTATGCAGGCGGCTATTCATCCTATGAGGCAGAACGCATGCAAAAGGCACAAATTGCGGGCTCGAGCGTGGAACCCAGAGGCAGAAAAGAGCGTCTCTAGAGGCAGAGCGATATGCTATAATGCTAGTAGCTGAATCAGCAGCTAGAAAGGGACAATGCTATGCCTAGTCGTAATCGTTTCCTGCTCCTTGCCAGTGCTCTCCTCTTGTTCCTGGCGGCTTGTGCCATGCCGGTCGAGCCGACGCCCGTGCCACCTTTTGAGCTGCCCGAGACCCCGGTCGTGGAGAACGGCGCTCTGATCGATCAGGTGACCGTGCTCACCGAGGGCGTCCCCCCGACCGAGTACGCCGTCGAGATTCGCGGCAACCTGCGCGACGGCTGTACCGAGATCGAGTCGGTGACCCAGACTGTCGAGAACGGTCGGATCGTTGTCACCGTGGAGACGTTCCGTGACCCTGACGCGATCTGCACCATGGCTCTGGTGCCCTTTGTCCACGTTGAGCCTCTGGACGTCGAGGGGCTGGACCCGGGCGAGTACACCGTCGAGGTCCATGGCGTGACGGCCGCGTTCGAGCTCGTGGATCTGCCCGACGATGTCGAGCCCGTGACCGAGGATGCGTTGGTCGATCAGGTGGTCGTGCTGACCGAGGGCGAGCCCCCGTTCGAGTATGCCGTCGAGATTCGCGGCAACCTGCGCGACGGCTGCACCGAGATCGAGTCGGTGACCCAGACCGTCGAAGACGACCGCATCCTGATTACCATCCGCACCGTGCGCGATGACGATGCCCTGTGTACCATGGCGCTGGTCCCCTTTGTCCATGTGGAACCGCTGGACGTGGTCGATCTGGAGCCGGGCGAGTATACCGTAGACGTGAATGGTGTGACGGCTACGCTGGAGCTTGCCATGCACGATATCGTGGACGATGGCATCATTGACAATGGCTTGGTGGGCCAGGACGCACTGATCGACGACGTGCGGGTGATCTCTCGGGCGACGCCTCCCGCGGCCTATGCCGTCGAGATCCAGGGGCATTTCCGTGACGGCTGCACCTCGCTGCACTCGGTGACGCAGGCCCTTGATGGGGACCGCATCATCGTGACCGTGAACACACTCCGTGATCCCCAGGCCATGTGCACGATGGCGCTGGTGCCCTTTACTTACACGATCCCGCTGAATATCGCGGGCCTCGAGGCCGGCGAGTACACCGTCGCTGTGGGTGATGTCACCACGACGCTGACCCTCTCTGAGGAGGACGAGGTCGCCATCGAGCCGGGGCAGTTTGGCATCGCCGAGGACAAGATGCTCCTGACGCGAGCGATGGTAGAAGAGATCGAGGTCTTGATCCTCGAGTCGGACCCGGTGCAGATTACTGTCATGATCCAGGGCTTCCTGGGCGACGGCTGCACCGAACTGGCCGGAATCTCCCAGTTTGTCCAGGGCGACCGTATCTATATCCGGGTTTACGCCGAGCGGCCGGTGGATGCCATCTGCACCCTGGTGCTGGTGGGCTTTGAGGAGTCGGTGGGCCTGGATCTGGACGAGCTAGAGCCGGGCGAGTACACCATCGTGGTGCACAATCTCACGGCCGAGCTCGTGCTTGATGAGGGCATGCTCGACACAGACTGATCTAATTGGCATGGAATCGTCACGAGGGCCGGCGCTCGCAGTAAGGGCGCCGGCCCTCGTTTGCTATGGAGCCTGCGGGCCCATCGCTCCCCGGAACAGCAACTCCAGGCACACAGTTCGGCTCATTCGCATGCTATAATAAAGGAGCATGATAAGCGAACCCTACAATTGGAGGCTCGAAATGTTCCGCTGGGTACTGTTAGTCAGTTTGATAGTAATATTGGCGCTGGTTGGGTGTGATCCTGTGGCCGATGAAGCTCCTGGCGACGGCATCGCCATCCCCACCATCACGCCAACCGAGGCCGAGCCGACCGCAACCCTTCGACCGACCGAGACGCCGACGCCTACCCCGACGCCCGACGAGGCCGAGGAGCAGGAGACGAACGAGACACCGACTCCGACGCCCACGCCCGAGGCGACGCCAACTCCGGATAACGAGGCAGCCGCCACGCCCGAGGCGACGGAGGCCGAACCAGAGGTTGAGGTCGTCGCCACAGGCCTGACGGTGCCCTGGGCGCTGGACTTTGCCCCGGATGGCCGCATCTTTGTCACAGAGCGTGGGGGCAATCTGCGCGTGATCGAGAACGGCCAGCTACGGGCCGATCCCGTGGGCCAGGTGTCGGTCCACGCGGTGGGCGAGGGCGGGCTGATGGGCCTGGCCCTGGATCCCGACTTTGGCGACAACCAGTGGCTCTACGTCATGTACACCTACGCCGAGGGCCAGCAGACACGGAATCGTATCTCGCGCTTTACCCTCACCGACGATGGGTTTACCGATGAGGTCATCCTGGTGGATGCCATCCCCGGGGCGCGCATTCACAACGGTGGCCGCCTGATCATAGGGCCCGATGGCACACTCTATGCGACCACCGGTGACGCCGGCGTGCCCTCGCTGGCTCAGGATATGGGCTCGTTGGCGGGCAAGATCCTGCGCTTGAATCGTGATGGATCGGTGCCCGACGACAACCCCTTTGACGGCTCGTACATCTACTCGCTGGGGCACCGCAACCCACAGGGGCTGGCGTTCCAGCCGGGGACCGACGTGCTATTCAGCACCGAGCATGGCCCTACGGGCGATCTGGGCCTCTGCTGCCGTGACGAGCTGAACCGCATCGTGCCGGGCGGCAACTATGGCTGGCCCTATGTCTCGGGCACAGACATTGTCGACCCCGAGCGAGCCGCGGAGCTGGATCTGATCGATCCGATATTCAGCAGCGGGCTGGACACGTGGGCTCCGGCGGGCGCCGCCTTTTACGATCAGGGCCCGCTGTCCCAGTGGCAGGGCGATCTGTTCTTTGGCGGGCTGCGAGGCCGCCATTTGCGCCGCGTAGAGTTGGGCGGAGCCGATGACGGCGAGCATCAGGACGATGAGGTACTCTATAGCGAGGCCTATGGCCGCATTCGCGCCGTGCGCATGGGGCCCGACGGCTATCTCTATTTTACGACCAGCAACCGCGATGGCCGCGGCACGCCGGCACAGAACGACGATCGGGTGCTGCGTATCGGACCGGCCCAGTAAGCTAGTACGCCTGACAGAGCGCCTCTCTGCGTGCCCGATGCCGCAGAGAGGCGCTCTTGGCGCATCTCGCAGCATCACCCCCTTTTTGTTATAATGGCCCGTACATCCGTGCGGCGTCGCACGTGACCGCGTCCCCGCCCTGCGGGGCGTCCCCGACAGCGCCGTCCTCCCATCTTGTCACACTTACCCCTGCCTGTCGCTCTGCCTGTGCGCAGCCGGGGCCCAGATCATGGAGCATGCCGATGTCCGATCATCCGTTTCTGGAGCGTCTCGAGCGCGGCGCGTTGTTGGCCGATGGTGCCATGGGCACCGAGCTGTACGGCCGGGGCGTCTCGCCCAGCCAATGCTATGACGCCCTCAACCTGTCCGATCCCGAGCTGGTCCAGCGCGTCCACATCGACTATCTCTGCGCCGGGGCCGAGCTGATCGAGACCAACACCTTTGGCGCGAACGGCGCCAAGCTCGCTGCCTTTGGCCACGAGGCCAGGGTGCGGGAGATCAACCGGCAGGGGGGGCGCCTGGCTCGCTATGCCCGGGACATTGCCGGGAGCACGGCGTTTATCGCCGGTGCCATCGGGCCGCTGGGCGCACCGCTCGGTCCTCTGGGCGAGATCGACGCCGACCGGGCGCGGGCCCTGTTTCGGGAGCAGCTCGACGGGCTCTTGGATGGCGGCGTGGATCTGATCCTGCTGGAGACGTTCAGCGATCTCAACATGCTCTGCCTGGCGGCCGAGGTCG
>SKRJ01000114.1 GCA_007118555.1 Anaerolineae bacterium
AGCAGTACAACACCTGTACAACACTCGCGCATGGTGGCTGGCGGAGGAAAACGGGGCCCATACCACTATATATAGTGGTATGGTAAAGGCGAACCACTACATGTTGCGCCCCGGCCAGGACTCGAACCCGGGACCCACTGCTTAGAAGGCAGTTGCTCTGTCCAACTGAGCTACCGGGGCGGAACGATATGCATCAGGCCGACCGGCCCAATGTACCCTTATTGTCGTACGAGCGGGCGATTTGGGCAAATCGAGCCTTTGGTGGCCTGCTCCAGCTACCGCGCCTCCTCAAATGCCTCGAATAGTGCCACCAGATTCTCCGTTGGCACTGTGCCCTGGATGTTGTGAACCGCGTTGAACACAAACCCGCCGCCTCGCCCGAGCACCCGTACATTCTCGCGCACATGCGCGGCGATCTCCTCTGGCGAGCCAAAGGGCAGCACCTGCTGGGTGTCAACACCGGCGCCCCAAAAGACGAGCTGCTCTCCCCAGCGTTCCTTGAGCGTCTGGGGCTCCATGCCGGTTGCCGAGATCTGCACCGGATTGACAATGTCCACCCCGGCCTCGATCATGTCGTCGTACAGGGCGGTCATCGAGCCACAGCTATGGTAAAAGGTCTTCCACGATGTATGCTCGTGCACCCAGGCATTGACGGCCCGATGATAAGGCTTGAACAGCTCGCGATAGGCCCGCGGGGCGATAAAGGAGCCATGTTGGGCGCCAAAGTCGGTGCCGCTGATAAAGATGGCCACGATCCGATCGCCCACGGCCTGGTGATAGAGCGCCAGGTTCTGGAGCGCGATCTCCAACTGTCGGTCAAAGATGCCTCGCACATACTCGGGTTGCAGCGCCGTGGCCATGTACCAGTCGGCGACCGCCCGGATGCCCCGGGGCTCGCGCAGGGCCAGACCCGGCACATGGGCGATGTCGCCGAAACCGGCGCTGCCAAAGTTGCCCAGGATCGCCCTTGATGTGCTGTCGTAGAGCGAACGGGAGCGTTCCTCCAGCGCCCGGAGCTGCTCGTCGGTGTAGACGGCATACATTCCCTCGACCCACTCGTCTGGATCGAGGTCGGCCTCGTCATAGGGCTGCTGGCGTTCGACGGCGTCGTGATAGTAGCCCTCGGGC
Source organism: Anaerolineae bacterium (assembly GCA_007118555.1). Lineage (GTDB taxonomy): Bacteria > Chloroflexota > Anaerolineae > UBA1429 > UBA1429 > UBA1429. Next base: position 1,129 of record SKRJ01000114.1, read on the forward strand.
GGCATACGCCCCGAAGGGGCCGCGTCACGATCGCCCTTGGGATACTGGTAGAGGCTGCCATCGGGCGCAGGCGCGGTGTTAAACAGGCCGGGCACCCACACCGGTGTGCCGTCGTGCAGGGTGTACGGCTTCCAGTCGCGAGCCGGAAACCCGAACATGGTGCTATCGTCCTGCAGGCCGATGACGTCCACACCCAGGGCCTCCAGCACGTCTTCATCCACGCGCCCCAGCATCTGATAGGGCTCGTGCACATGCACGGGGCGCTCCTCCAGACCCAGGGCGCCCCGTAATCGGTAGAGGGCCGATGCCATGATGCCGGTGACAGCGCTGCTGCCCAGATCGAGGGGCACCCGGTCGGGCTGACAGTGCTCGAGCGCCGTACGAACGCGTTCGCGTGAGGTGGTCATCTCGCTGCTCCCTTGGCTGGTCATCGTCGATTCTGGCGCTATTCTAGCCCAGCCCAAGGGCCGATGCAAAGCGTTCGGCGAGTTCCCTACCCCTTGACCACCACGAGCAGCATCTTGAAACGCTCCTCGGCATAGAGGGCGTGCGGGATCTCGGAAGGCATCACGGTGGCCTGTCCCTTTCCCGTGGGAACGCGGGCATCTCCGATCTCTAGCAGGGCCTCGCCATCCAGGACGTACACCAGCGCATCGCCCTGGGTCACGTGAGTGCTGATCGCCTCACCGGCATCCAGCGCAAACAGGGTGATGCTGACGGTCGAGGTCTGGGCGATGGTGCGGCTCACCACCTGGCCCGGCTGGTAAGCTACCAGCTCGCCAAGGTCCACAGCCTCCGAAAAGGGCATATTCTTGATCAGGGTCGCGTCGGTCATGGTTGTTTCCTTTCCCCGTGGGATCCCGTCGAGCTAGTCCGTTCTAGAACCAGCATCGGGTGTCAAAACGATCTCATAGTACAGCTCTACCGCCTCCGAAGGGCAGACCTGCTCACAGAGGCCACAATAGGTACACGCCTGGGGCTGTACCATTACCGGTTGTCCTTCCTGCAGCGCCAGTACGCCTTCTGCGCAGGCATCCAGGCACAGACCACAGGCCGTGCAGCGTGTCGGATAGAGCGTCGGCAATGCTAGATTGCTCATAATTCACCTCTTGCTCTATTATGACACGTCAGGTTGGCCAATGCTGTGACTTTTGTTACTTGTAGGAAGCACCAAAGGAAAAGGGGCGCAGCACTAGATCTCGGCGATCTCGGTGAGGGCATCGGGATCGACGATCTCGATGCGTTGCCGGTTCATGCGCACGACGCCCTCCTCGGCCAGGGCCGACAGCGTACGACTGACGACAACCCGTACGGTGCCAATACGTGCCGCAATCTGGGCGTGGGTCCAGCGCACAGTCGCGTCCGCCGGCTCGCGGCTCTGCGCCAACAGGAACCGCGCCAGACGGGCGCGGACGCTGAGCAGGCTGAGGTCATGCACGAGACCGCTCAGATGCTGGAGCCGGTTGCTCAGATGGCGCAGCAGGGCCTCGGCCAGTGGCGGGTGCCGCTGTGTGGTGTCGCGCAGCGCATCCAGACCGATCACCAGTACCTCGATCTCTCCCAGGGCCGCCGCGCTGGCCTGCGCAGCCGGAGAATCGGCAAAGGCGGCCGGCAGGTTCATGCCCTCGCCCTCTCGCAAGACGATCAGTGTCTGCTCTCGGCCCTCGAGGTTGGTACGAAACACGCGCACCGCCCCACGCAACACAAAGAACACGGGCGCGTCGGTATCGCCCTCCAGCATCACGAGCTCGCCATTGTCATAGCGTCGCAAAGAGCTAATGCCCGCAAGAGCCGCCAAAGACGCCTCGTCCAGGCTGGCAAAGGGCGCCAACCGGCGGAGACGAGCGGGCATGCGAGATTGCGCGGCCCTGGCTGGGTGCGTAATGCTAATGCCTCCACGCTGCAAGTCACATCTCCATAATGATACCCCGCGTCCTCATAGCGGACAACCCGACCGGAGGCGTATATTGACCGAAACTATGCGTAAAGGCGGTGTAAATTCGCCCAACTTCACCGTTTCTATGCCAGAGAATCTATGCTATAATTCGCCCATGTGGACAAGATCGGTGAGTCAGGTAACCAGACAGATCAAGGCCCTGATAGACGGCGACTCGGAACTGCGCGATTTTTGGGTCCGAGGCGAGATCTCTAACTTTCAGCGGGCCACATCGGGCCACTGTTACTTTACCCTCAAAGATAGCGAATGCGAGTTGCGCGCCGTCATGTGGCGCAGCTCGGCGGTACGCCAGAGCTGGTTACCCGGCCAGGGCGACCTGGTCAGCGCGTTTGGCTCCGTCTCGGTCTATGAGCGTGGGGGAGCCTACCAGTTCTACGCCGATAGCCTGGAACCCGCCGGCGAGGGGGAGTTGTGGGAAGCATTTCGCCGGCTACAGGCGCAACTCGAGGCGGAAGGGCTCTTTGCCGCCGAGCGCAAGCGGCCGCTGCCCAAGTGGCCGCGCCGCATCGGCATCGTGAGTTCTCGCGATGGAGCCGCCTGGCGTGACATCACGCGGGTGATCCAGGAGCGGTATCCGGTGGCCGAGTTGGTGCTGGCCCCCACGCAGGTGCAGGGCCTCGAGGCGCCGGAGCAGATCGTTCGGGCTATCCGCCGCATCAATCAAGAGCCGGACATTGACGTCATGATCGTGAGTCGCGGCGGCGGCTCTCTGGAAGACCTATGGGCCTTTAATGATGAACGAGTCGCCCGCGCGTTGGCAGCGTCGCGGGTTCCTGTTGTGTCCGGTGTCGGACACGAGACAGACATGACCATCGCGGATCTGGTGGCAGATCTACGGGCGCCAACGCCTTCAGCGGCCGCTGCCGCCGTCACGCCCGATGGATACGCACTGCGAGAGCAGATTGAGCTAACATTACAAGAGTTGTACGCAACCATGGGCCGTCGGCTGGGTGACCTCAGCCGCGACCTGGCGCAGCATAAACACATTCTGCGGCTGCATGACCCACGGCGTCTGATCGCGGAGCAGAGACAGCGCCTGGATCAGACCACCGCTCGGATGGAGCGCGCCCAGTTGCAGCAGATCAGCGTCAGGCGTGCCAGGGTCGCCAACGGCTCGGCCTGGCTGCAGGCATTGAGCCCCAGAAGTGTACTGGGTAGGGGCTATGCTATCATAGAACATCGCGCTACAGGCCATAGGGTCTGGAGTGTGGCGCAAGTGCGCCCTTTGGATACGGTGTGCATCCACGTGCATGATGGGGGAATGGATGCCAGCATCGAGGGTGTGCGCGCCCATACAGATGTCGAGATCAAAGGCGAATCGTATGACTAGGGGGAGTCACAGTAGTCATGAAGGCGCAAGATGTCCGATCGATGAGCTTTGAGGATTCGTACGACCGGCTCGAAGAGGTGATCAAGCGCTTGGAGGATGGCACTCTGAGCCTTGAGGAATCGATCGCCCTGTATGAAGAGGGCGTCGAGCTCGCCGTCCATTGCGGCAACAAGCTGGATGACGCCGAGATGCGTGTCACCGAGTTGCTGCAAGAGGCCGCAGAGGAACAGGAATCCAACAAATAAGGCTCGGGCTACTCAGCTAACCCGCCCCTTTACCCAGATCCAACGTCGGTTCTACTCCGTTCTGATCGGGTGCTCGATCTCTTTCGCACCGTACCCCGTCCGTGATCCCTGCTGTATCCTGCTCAGGCGGATGCCCCTGCCCGCGCCGCTCCTCTGGCCTACTCGCCGGGAGGGCCGGGCACCACAGTCGGGAGAGGCGTAGGCCCCACGGGGGTCTCGGTCGCCGTTGGTGTGGGCTCTGGCGTCGCCGTCGGCACCTCGGTGGGGACTATGGTCGCCACAGGTGTCGGCGTATAGGTAGGCAACACCGTCCCCGTAGGTGTCGCCGTGATTGTCGGCGTCGCCGTCGGCGTCGCCGTCGGCGTAGGCGTTGCTGTCATGGTCAGAAGAGGCGTCGGGGTCCAGGTGGGTACCAGAGTCCACGTTGGGCGGGGTGTCCAGGTAGGCGTCGGCGATGCCATCAGCGTAGGCGTCGCAGTCACACCGGCGATAGGCGTCCAGGTGGGACGCAGGGGAAAGGTCGGCCGGGGCGTAGCCGTAGCCGGTACGGCCGGCGGCTGCGCAACGGGGGGCACCGGAGTCGCCGTTGGCTCGGCCGCCACCGGCGGCAGAGGCGTGGGCGTCGGCTCTAGCGCGATCACGCTCAAGGAGTAGGATCGATCTGGCCCAAACTGATCCTGATTGTGAACCGTCACCTGGGCCGTACCGTCTTGCGAGGCGGTGAACTCGATCTGCGAGGCCAGAGTCCCCGGCGCGATGTCGTCGTTGACCAGCACCCGCTCATCCACCGCCACCTCCAGCCGCGTATCCACTCCAACGGCCAGGTTACTCGTCGAGACCAGATAGCTGCCGCCTGCCTTGACGCGAAAGACGACGCTGTGAGGGATGCCCTCTCGATCGAACACGCGATGCTGTTGCTCGCCAATCGAGATGGTGCCCGGAAGCGCCTGCTCCTCGGCAGGCTGCTCGATCTCCTCCGTGGGCAAGGCCTCTGCCACAGCCTCCTCTTGAGGGGCTATATGGCCGGCCATGAGCGCCTGACGTATCCCCTCCGAGGGGGGCACCAGAGCCAGCATAGCCTCCATGGGCGCGGCCTCCTCGATTGAGACCGGCGCCGCCTCTGCCCAACTCGAGAGAGTGTGCAGCGCGCTACTGATACGAACCATGCTCAATAGGAGGAGTAGAGCACAGGCCACGCCGCCGATGGTCACGAGTCCACGACCCGAGACCCCCTGCACAAAGATCCCCATCTGCCCCAACGTGTCCTGGTCGCGCACCCGCTCCAGATCGCGGCAGAATGCCTCGGCCGATTGGTAACGCTGGGCGGGGTTCTCCTCCAGCGCCTTGAGCACGATCCGACTGAGGGCCAGGGGCACCTCGGGATTCAGTCGATGCGGCGGCACGCGATTGCGGACATAGAGCGCCCCGGTGAGCATCTCGTACAACACGAGCCCCAACGCATAGAGATCCGAGCGCTGATCGAGGTAGCCCGTGGTGGTGGCTTGCTCGGGCGACTTGTAGGCCGGGGTGCCCGGATGCGTCGCGTTTTCCTGGGTGCGCTGCGACTCGCGCCCCACCTGCGCAACGCCGAAATCGGTGAGCTTGGCGCGCCCCTCTCCATCAAGCAGGATGTTGCTGGGCTTGATATCGCGGTGCACGATGTCATAGCGGTAGATCGCCTGAATGGCCTGTCCAATATCGAGGGCGATCTCCACGGCGCGGTCCACGTCCAGCGGCCCGGCATCGATCAATGTCCGCAGGCTGCCGCCCTCGAGGTACTCGCTGATGAGATAGAGGTTTTCTGCACCCTCGTCGTCGTCCTCGCTCTCCAGGGCATGGGTAGCTACGATGTTGGGGTGCGTCATACGACTGACAGCGCGGGCCTCTTGGGTCAAACGTCGCTTGTGGATCAGCCACTCGTCTCGAGGCGTATCTGGCGAGGGGCCGAGTAGCTCTTTGATGGCCACCGGCCGGTCCATAACCCTATCATGGGCCAGATAGACCTGACCAAAGGCCCCCTGGCCAATGACCGCCTTGATCTCGTACTTGGTTAAGAGCGTATCGCCTGAGCTCAGCATCTGGTTTCTCCCAATCTACTGAGGGAACAGCTCCAGTATAGCATTCGCAGCATGGCGACACAATCCAACCTGGTGTGTGATCATGCCATTGGAAGGCGCGCTGCAGACGTTGTACAATCGATGCCATGCAAGAGAAACCCACCCGGAATCCGGAACTGAATCAGGTGCTCGACGAACTCGTTCGGGGCGTTCGTACAGTCCTGGGCGACAACCTTGTGGGCCTCTATCTGCAGGGCTCGTTCGCCGCCGGCGATTGGGACGCCTATAGCGACGTGGATTGGATCGTGGCGATTCGCAGCGAGCTGTCGGCCCACGAGATAGCCGCACTGCAACGCCTGCACCGCCATCTGTACGCCCTGGAATCGCCCTGGGCCCAGCACCTCGAGGGGTCGTATTTGCCCATCGCCCTCTTGCGCCGCGAGGACCCCGCCCACACGCCCCTCTGGTACCTGGACAATGGCGCCCGAGAGATGATCCTCTCCGACCACTGCAACACGCTCGTGGTGCGTTGGCAGGTGCGCGAGCAGGGCGTGGCGCTGGCGGGGCCGCCCCCCGCAGAGTTGATCGATCCGGTGCCCCCCGACGCCCTGGCTCGTGAGATTCGCGCCACCATGCGCGACTGGGCCGCTACCTTCCTCGACACTCCCGAGGAGATCGCCAACCGCTGGTACCAGCCGTTTGTCGTGCTGAGCTACTGCCGCATGCTGCACACGCTGGCCACCGGCCGCATCGAGTCCAAGCGCGCTGGCGCCCAGTGGGCCAGCAGCACCCTCGATCCCCGGTGGAACGGCCTGATCCGCCGGGCCTGGGCAGAGCGCCCTGATGCCTGGGCCAAGGTCCATCAGCCCGCCGACCCCGACGATCTGCAGACCACCCTGGCCTTTGTGCGCCATGCCATCCGACGCGCCGAGCAAGACGACCTGGCAGCGGGACAGCCTCGGGTTACCCTGGTGCAGCGCTATAACCCGGCCTGGCCCCAATGGGCCGATGCCATCAGGAGCTACCTGAACAAGGGGCTTGGTGAGCTGGCCCTGGCTATCGAGCACACGGGCAGCACCGCGATCCCGGGCATGACGGCCAAGCCGATCATCGACCTGGTCATTGTTATCGAGCCCGGGACATTCGAGGCGACCAGGGAGCGACTGGAGGGGTTGGGCTATCGGCACCGGGGCGATCTGGGCATCGCCGGGCGTGAGGCGTTCGAGCTCTTGGATACCGTCGCCCTGCTGGCTCTCCCCGCGCATCACCTGTATGTCTGCGAGCAGGGCGCCTATGAGCTGCGCAAGCAGGTGGCGTTTCGCGACTTCTTGTGCCGCGAGCCCGCATGGCGCCAGCGGCTCTCACAGTGCAAGTGGGAGCTGTGCCTGCGCTACAATAACCATCGTCAGGCCTATATCGATGGCAAGGACGCCATGGTGCACGAGATCACGGCGCTGGCGATGGCGGACACCTCCAGGGGCGCTGGCTAGCAGGAGACGTTACAGCTTGTCGTACAGCCCACGCCAACTGTTCAGCCGCACGCGCAGCACCTGGGCAAACATCTCCTGCGACTCGCGCAGATAGCTCTTGCCCTTGCCCGTCGCGACATCGCGGTTGGCCCAACATACCGTCTCCTCGGCGATGGTATAGCCGCCCCGCTCCAGGAGATAGAGCAGCTCGACATCAAAGGCGGTCACCCGCCACCCCGAGACCTCCACCGGGCTACGGATCGGCTCCAGCATCGGAAAGACCTCTCGGGCTACCTCGGTGCGGATCGCTTTGAACCCACACTGGGTGTCCGAGATGTTGCGCAGCAACAGCGTGCGCCGGATCAGACGGAACACACTCGAGCCCAACCGCCGATACAGGGGAAAGTCCTGGCGTTCGAGCCCCCGCGAGCCGATCGCCGCGTCATAGCCCTGCTCGAAATGGGGCAGCAGCTTGGCGATCTCTTGGATGGGGGTGGACTGGTCCATATCGGTGAACAGGGTGATCTCGCCCCGGGCCGATTGCAGCCCCAGCCACAGCGCCGAGGGCTTGCCGCCGTGGGGGTTCTCCTGCAGGCGAAATCCCGGCTTGTCAGCGATCTGGCGACGTACGATCTCGCGGCTATCGTCGGTGCTACCATCGTCCGAGATCAGGACCTCGTAGGTGTAGGGCTGGTTCACCAGATAGGCATGCACCTCGTCCAGCACGCCGCGCAGCAGATTCTCGCGCTCGTTATAGCAGGGTATGAGAACGGTCAGATACGGGGCTGCCACGGCGCCTCCTAGCTCAGGATCGATGCCAGATACTCGTCGCTCACACGTTTCTCGCCGGCCGCTGATCGGTAGCGCCACGCACGCGGGAGGGTCAGCAGCCCGGCGAGCTGCCCCCGCAACCGGGCCCGCGCCGCCGCTCCCCGCCACTGACAGAGCGCCTGCCAGGCGATGCGCCCCTGAGCGGCCACGATGGCGCGCCAGTGCCGCCGCAAGAGCGCCCGCGGATAGTGACGCGCCAGCACCCACAGGGTGTTGCGGCCTACATAGTAGCTGGAGAGCGGGCCGCCCCCCGTGGCGCTCAGGTGATGGTAGACCACGGCCTGCGGTGTATAGATGCAGCGCCATCCGGCACGCTGGGCGCGCCAGTTCAGGTCGATATCCTCACAGTACATGAAAAACGACTCGTCAAAGGCGCCGACCTGCTCGATCACCTCGCGGCGCACGGCCATGGCGCCCCCACAGGCGCCAAACAGGTAGGCCGTCTCATCATAGGGCGGCCCATAGGGCTGCCACACCCCCCGCGAGTCGGCGGTGCCATCGCGGCGATAGAGATCGCCCGCCGAATGCAGGATGTCACGCCTGTCATGGAGCATGATGCGCGTCGCGGCCAGCCCCGCGTCGGGATGCTCGTCCAGCGCCGCCACGAGCGCTTCCAGCCAGTCGGGCTCGGCGACGGTATCGTTGTTGAGCAGCACCAGGATCTCGCCCCGGGCCTCGGCGATCCCGGCGTTGCAGCCCCCGGCATAACCCCGGTTCTCTGCCAGCGCCAACACCCGCACCCAGGGGTACTCGCGCTCCATCACCGGCACCGACTCGTCCTCGGAGGCATTGTCCACCACGATTACCTCGGCCTCGCCATAGGTCTGGCGGGCCAGGCTGTCCAGGCAGGGCCGCAGATAGGCCAGACCGTTCCAGTTCGGAATAATGACCGAGGCTCGTGGCCGCTGGCTCTCAGCCATCCCTGAGCAATCCCGCCCGAGCCATATAATCCCACAACGCCTCGCCCCAGGGGCGCATGGTGATGCCGAGCTCGGCCGCCGCAAAGTTGCGCATCTCGACATACTTGGGCACCTGGGCGGCGCGCGGATAGTTCGCCGAGGGCTGCAACTCGACCTGATCCGCCACGCCCGCCAGGCGCAAGATCTCGCCCGCCCAATCGTAGCGAGAGCATACGCCCGCATTGGGCAGGTGATAGGTGCCATAGGCAGGCATATGGATCAACTGTGACAGGGCGCCGGCCACATCCAGGGCATAGGTAGGCGAGCCCACCTCATCGGTGACCATCTGGATCGAGTCGCGCTCCTCGGCCAGCCGCAGGACGGTGCGCACAAAGTTGCGCGGCCCATCGCCGTACAGCCAGGCGATCCGCACAACGTAAAAGCGCGTCAGGAGCTGCCGCGTCAGCTCTTCGCCCAGCCACTTGGTGCGGGCATAAACGCTTTGCGGCTGGGTGGCATCATACTCCCAGTAGGGTTCCTGCCGGGCGCCATCAAAGACATAGTCGGTGCTGATGTATACCATGGGCGCATCAGAGGCCTGGGCGGCCACCGCCATGTTACGGGTACCCAGCACATTGACCCGGTAGGCCAGCTCAGGATCGCGCTCGCAGCCATCGACATCGGTGATGGCCGCTGTATGCAGGATGACATCGGGCTCAAAGTGGAGTACGGCCTCGTTGATGCCCTCGAGATCGGTGATATCGTGCTCGGGCAGATCAATGTGCATCAGGTCATGCCCTGCCAGAGCCTGGCGGAGGGCCAGGCCAAGCTGGCCATTGCTGCCTGTGATCGCGATCCGCATCGTGCGGGCCTCCTCTTGGTGATGCAGGTGCGTGGCAAGGAACATGGCGCACTTGCTAGACGACGCGCCGTATTATATCATTGGCGGCGGACGGAACCAATCCGGAGGGCCGGGGCCATGCCAGAGATTCTCGACAGTATCATGCAGCGGCGGAGCATTCGCCGCTATACGGAGGAGCCCGTCACACGGGAGCAGATCACGACCCTCCTGAAGGCTGCCATGGCGGCGCCTTCGGCCATGAATCGCAAGCCGTGGGAGTTTGTCGTGATCACCGATCCGGATCGGCTCCAGGCGCTGCGGCGACGCCTGGTGGCGGGCCGGTTCAACGCGCCGGCGGCCATCGTCGTGTGTGGCAATCTCAAACGCGCGGCGCCGGCCATGGCCAAGGATTTTTGGGTGCTGGATTGCAGCGCAGCCACCCAGAACATCCTGTTGGCGGCCGCGGGCCTGGGCCTGGGGACCGTGTGGATCGGGGTGTATCCGGTGCGCCTGATCATGACCCTTGTATCGCGTGTTCTCGATCTGCCCAAGCATGTGTCGCCCCTGGCGGTCATCTGGGTCGGACATCCTGCGCAGGACAAACCACCGCGCACGCAGTATGATGAGGACAACGTGCACTGGGAATCGTACGAGGACTGAGAGTAGCCATGCCAGAGGCCCGCTTGCGCCGATGCACAGAATCTTTGACGTAATGGAACAAGCATGGTATCATCTTTGTGCTTTGGGATGCGTAGAGGCCCCCATTTCTTGTCGCCGCCGTGCGATCAGTGAGGGGCCTTGTTCTTTGGGTCACGGGTACCCATCGCACATAGCAGCGATGGGGAGGGAGTGGGACAATGCACATCGGTATCGATGCTCGTCTACTGCACTATCGGCAGGCGGGCATTAGCCGGTATACGCTGCAGCTTGTCAGAGCGCTGGCGCGGATCGACTCGGGTGATGAGTATACTCTCCTGCAGAGTATACGCGCACGCTACCCGATCATCAAGCATGAGCGCTTTGCACACCGCAAGGTGCTTACGCCTGCGCACCACCGCCTCGAGCAGATCACCCTGCCGTTAGAGATTTCGCCTCTCAAACTGGATGTGTTGCACAGCCCCGACTTTATACCGCCCTTCCGGGTCAAGTGCCGGTCGGTGATCACCATTCATGACCTGAACTTTTTGCTGTTCCCGCATTTCCTGACCAAGGATTCGGCGCGCTATTATGGGCAGATCGACGAGGCGGTCCGCCGAACCGACGCCATCATCGCCGTGTCCAAGGCGACCAAGGCCGATATCATTCGGCTGCTGGGCGTGCCCGAGACCAAGATTCGCGTGATCTATGAGGCCGCCAGCCCCACCTTTCGCCAGCTTCACGACCCCACCCTGGAGCAACAGGTGCGGCGCCGCTTTGGCGTGCGCTCTGATTTCCTGCTCTTTGTGAGCACCATCGAGCCTCGCAAGAATGTGCCCACCCTGCTGCGCGCTTTTCGGCAGTTCCTCGATGACTATGGGCTCGATGTACAGCTCGTGTTGGCCGGGCAAAAGGGATGGCTGTTCGAAGAGGTCTTTGAGCTGGTGAGTGAGTTGGATCTGGAGGAGCATACCGTCTTTGTAGGCCGGGTCAGCTCGGAGGAGCTTCTCTGGCTCTATAATGTAGCCAAGGCGCTGGTGGCCCCTTCCATCTATGAGGGATTCGGGCTCACCCCCCTCGAGTCTATGGCCTGTGGCACGCCCGTCGTCGTGGCCAACACCTCTGCGCTCCCCGAGGTAGTGGGCGACGCCGGCATCAAGGTCGATCCCTACAAGGCCGACGAGATCGCCGTCGCCATGTGGCGTATCCTGACCGATAGCGAGCTGCGAGAGAGCCTGATCGAAAAGGGGTTCAAGCGCGCTGCGCACTTTTCGTGGGACAAGGCCGCCCAGGAGACCCTGGACCTGTACCATCGCCTGGCGTAGACGAGTATCATGTCCAGCAAGCGGCGTATTCTGTTTCTGACGGCGCAGATTCCCTATCCGCCGGAGCAAGGCGCCGCGATCCGCAACTACCATCTGCTCACGAACACAGCGACGCGCTATGACGTGTCGCTGCTCTCGTTTGTCGAGCCGGGCACAGCCAACCTGGAGCCGCTGCAGGCCATCTGCTCCCGCGTGCAGACCGTGCCCGCGCCGCAACGCACCAGGGCACAACGCCTCAAAACCCTGCTCACCAGCCGCGCACCCGACATGGCCCAGCGCCTGGCTGCAGATCCCTATGCGCAGGCCCTGCGCCAGCTACTGGCCCAGGAGCGCTATGACATTGTCCAGGTCGGGGGCATCGAAATGGGCACCTATGGCCTGATGCTAAAGGATTGGCCTGAGGCTGACGCTTTGGCCCTGGTGTTTGACGATTTCAACGCCGAGTATCTGTTGCAGCAGCGCGCCTTTGCCACCGATGTCCGGCATCTGCGTCGCTGGCCTCAGGCGGCGTATTCCTTTATCCAGTGGCGGCGTCTGCGTCGCTTTGAGCGGCAGATCTGCCAGGAGGCCGATGCCGTGCTCACCGTCAGCGAGGCGGACGCCCGGGCGATACGGCGGCTCGCCCCCGACCTAGAGCCCTTGGCCATCCCCAACGGCGTCGACACCCAGAGCTATCGCATCGACCTGCCCGACAGCCTTCCCCTCCGCCATCCGAACCTGGTCTTTACGGGCAAGATGGACTATCGGCCCAACGTGGACGCCATGCTCTGGTTCCACCGCCAGGTGTGGCCCCAGATCCGCCGTCAGGTGCCCGATGTGCACCTGTACATCGTCGGCAAGGGCCCCAGCCCCACGATTCAGCGTATGGGCGATGACCCGGCCATCACCGTCACAGGCCATGTCCCCGACATCCTGCCCTACTTTGGCGGCGCCGATGTCTATATCGTGCCCATGCGCGTCGGCGGCGGCACCCGCCTCAAGGTGCTGGAGGCCCTGGCCACAGGCCTGCCGATGGTGAGCACCCGCCTGGGCGCCGAAGGGATCGATCTCGAGGATGGGCAACACGCACTCTTGGCAGACACCCCGGCCGAGTTTGCCCAGGCTGCCGTGCGGCTTCTGGGCGACGCGGCGCTGCGCCAGAGGCTCGGGCAACAGGCGCGCGATCTGGCGGTCCAGCGTTATGACTGGCGCAGCATCGTGCCCCCGCTCTTTTCCCTCTACGATCGTCTCTAGCTTCTCTCCAGGCGCTCGATGGTGAGGCCCTGCCAGGCCTCTTTGAGCGGCGGCCATTCCATATCCAGCTCCTGCAGCCTGTCCTTGAGGATGCGCGAGATCACCAGATTGCGGTACCACTTTTTGTCGGCGGGGATAATGTACCAGGGGGCATGGGGCGTGTTGCAGCGCTCCAGCGCGGCCTCGTACGCCTCGATGTACTCGTCCCACTTGTTGCGTGCCGTAATGTCGGCGATATCAAACTTCCAATGCGAGGTGGGGTCCGCCAGACGCTTGGAGAGCCGCTTGTGCTGCTCCTCGTGCGAGATGTGCAGGCAGAACTTCAAGATGATCGTGCCATTGTCGGCCAGGAGCTTTTCAAAGGCGTTGATGTGCTCGTAGCGCTTTTGCCAGACCTCGGGCGGCACCAGGTTCTCCACCCGGACGATGAGCACATCCTCATAGTGCGAGCGGTTGAAAATGCCCACCATCCCCTTGCGGGGGACGACGCGGTGCACTCGCCACAAATAGTCATGGGCCAGCTCCACCGACGTGGGCGCCTTGAAACTGGTGATATGGGTACCCTGGGGGTTGAACGCCCGCACCACATGCTTGATGGCGCCGTCCTTGCCCGAGGTGTCCACGCCCTGTAGCACGATGAGCAGCGAGTGCTTGCCATTGGCGTACAGCAACTCCTGCAGCTCGTTGAGGCCGGGTTGCAGCTCGGCCAGGAGCTTGCGGCCCTGGCGTTTGCGGAGATCCTCGGGGGTCGGAAGTGTGCTGCGTTCACGCAGGCGGGCCGGCTCGCCGGGCGGCAACATGTACTCTTGATGCATGCGGTCTGTGCTCCTTCCATCATGGGAACTGCCTTGGATTCTACCATCCGACCGGGCCGGGCGCAACGGTCCCTGGGCGTGCGTTTCATGCATGGGCCGGCGCACCGCTTTGACATGCCCCCCCACCCGCCTATACTCTCACGAAGAGATCATCAGAAAGGAGGGCAGGGCTATGCTATGGCATCGCCGTACATGAGGCGGTAGACAGTACTGCACGGTGTGCATTATGACAAGCAATCCGCCGCACAGCGCCTTGCCCGCCCCCCGCATCCCCGGCCTGCACCCCGCCTGCTGGCTCTGATCGGGTCGAGCGTCGCGGGCCTGTGGCGGCCCAAGACGTCTCGCAAAGAGAGGAGCGATTTCGTGTCTCGTATCAACCGCCTCTTTATCTCGCGTTGGGGTCCTGTCCTCACCGGTATCGCCATCGGTATTCTGGCGCCCTTGTTGGTATATTGGGGTAATCCTGGCAACATGGGGGTCTGCGTGGCCTGCTTTACCCGCGACATGGCAGGGGCTCTGGGGCTGCATCGGGCCGCAGCAGTCCAGTACATGCGCCCCGAGATCATCGGGTTTGTGTTTGGGGCGCTCGGCGCGTCGCTCGCCTACAAAGAGTTCCGGCCCCGTAGCGGCTCGGCGCCGTTGCTGCGCTTTTTCCTGGGCATGTTCTCCATCATCGGCGCGCTGGTGTTCCTGGGCTGCCCATGGCGCGCCTATCTCCGTTTGGCCGGGGGCGACTGGAGCGCCATCGCCGGGCTGTTGGGCCTGGTCGTCGGCGTCGTCATCGGGGTGGTCTTTTTGAGGCGTGGCTACAGCCTGGGCCGCACCCACCCAGCACCGCAGGCCGTCGGCTGGATCATGCCAGCCCTCATGGGGCTCCTGCTGTTCTTTTTACTGGCCGCCCCCCAACTTGGCCGCGACGCCAACGGTGACCCCACCGGGCCCATCTTTTTCTCCACCGCAGGGCCTGGCGCTCTGGCGGCCCCCATCGCCATCGCCCTGGGCGTGGGTCTCCTGATCGGGTTTCTGGCGCAGCGCAGCCGCTTTTGCACCGTGGGCGCCATCCGTGACGTCATTCTGATGCGCGACAGTCACCTGCTGAACGGCGTGGTGGCGCTGGTGGTGGCGGCGGCCCTCACCAACCTGGTCCTGGGCCAGTTCCGGAGCGGGTTCACCGACCAGCCCGTGGCACACGGCAACGCCCTGTGGAACGCCGCCGGCATGGCGCTCTCCGGGCTGGCGTTCACGCTGGCGGGCGGCTGCCCGGGCCGCCAGGTGTTCATGTCGGGCGAGGGCGATGCGGACGCGGGCATGTTCGTGATCGGCATGCTGGTGGGCGCCGGCCTAAGCCATAATCTCAACCTGGCCAGTTCGCCGGCGGGCCCGACGCCCTACGGCCCCATCGCCGTGGGGATTGGACTCGCCTTTTGCGTCATCATCGGCCTCACCATGCGCGAGCAGGTGACGGCTTGAGGGAGGATATCATGAGCGATGCATACACTGTGGATGCCAGCGGGCTCTCTTGCCCGCAACCAGTTCTGCTCACCCGCCAGGCCCTGCGCGACCGCGCCAGGGACACCATCGCCGTGCTGGTGGATACGGCCACCTCGCGGGACAATGTGCGCCGTCTCGCCGAGCGCGAGGGCTGCCAGGTGGACGTCGAGGAGCGCCCCGAGGGCGGCTATCGGCTGGTGCTGCGCCGATGATCTATCTGGATCATGCCGCCACCTCCTGGCCCAAGCCTCCCGCCGTGCTGCAGGCCATGACGAGCTTTTTGGAGCGTGCCGGGGGCAACCCTGGCCGCTCCGGACACCGGCTCTCCATCGACGCGGGGCGCATCGTGTACGAGACACGCGAGCTGCTGGCCGAGCTCCTGGGCGCCCCCGATCCGCTGCGCGTGGTGCTCACGCCCAACGTGACCTATGCCCTCAACATCGCCCTGCTCGGCCTGCTGAACCCCGCCACCGACCGGGTGATTACCACCGGCATCGAGCACAACTCGGTGATGCGGCCGCTGCGCGCCCTGGAGGCCCAGGGGCTGGAGCTGGTGGTAACGCCCTGCGGGCCCGACGGCCAGCTCGACCTGGAGGCCCTGGTCGAGGCTCTGCGCCCCGGCGCGCGACTGGTGGTCGCCAGCCACGCGAGCAATGTCATGGGCACGCTGCTGCCGGTGGGTGAGCTCGCGGCTCTGGCCCACAACGCGGGCGCCCTGCTGCTGGTGGATGCCGCCCAGACGGCGGGCGTCATCCCCATCGACGCCACGGCCCTGGGCATCGACCTGTTGGCATTCACGGGCCACAAGGGCCTGCTGGGGCCGCCTGGCACCGGCGGCCTGGTAATCTCGCCAGAGTTGGATCCGGCCCACATCCGCCCTATCCTGTGCGGCGGCACCGGCAGCCGCTCGGAGGTCGAGCGCCAGCCCGAGATGCTCCCCGATCGCCTCGAGTTTGGCACCGGCAACGGCCCGGGCATCGCTGGCCTGGGCGCCGGCGTGCGCTACATCCTGGAGCGCGGCATCGATGCGGTGCGCGCCCACGAGATGGCCCTGACCCGGCAGCTTCTCGAGGGCCTGGGCGAGATCCCCGGCGTGACCTTGTACGGCCCGATTGATGTCGAGCAACGCACGGCCACCGTCTCGCTGCGCCTCGAGGAACACAGCGTGTCCGAGATAGGCTGGCGCCTGGATGAGGAGTACGGCATCCTGAGTCGCGTGGGCCTGCATTGCGCCCCGGCGGCCCACCGTACCCTGGGCACCTTTCCCGAGGGCACCGTGCGCCTGGCGGCGGGCGACTCGAATACGGCAGCCGACGTCGAGGCCGCCATCCGGGCCATCCGCGAGCTCGCACGCGCATAGCGCCCTGTGGCGGACGGCTTGCCGCAGACATCAGCCCTCGCTATACTTGCGCTGAAAGACAACTGGCAAAGTGCAACTTCTGGCAATCCCACAGGAGGGAGATATGGCAAAGCAGCAACTGGCGCTCCTGGGC
>SKRJ01000403.1 GCA_007118555.1 Anaerolineae bacterium
GCCAACGGGCCGTGCGCACCCGGGGGAACTCGGACCAGGGCGCTGTCTCCTGATAGATGGCCTCGGACGAGGCGCGGTAGAATAGGCCATAGCGGGGGGCCATGGTCTGAAGGATGGCGCTCTGCGCGGCCAGGCCCAGCACAGCCAGCAGCAGCGTCGGCCAGAGGGCGCGCAGCGGGAGCCACTCGTTCAGCCGCAGGGGCGGGCGATCTGCCCAACGATGCACGCTGTCGGCCAGCGAGACCAGGAGCAACCCTGTGCCACACACCAGGGGCCCCATGGGGTCGCCCGGCCAGGCCATCGCCACCAACAGGAACAGCAGCCCCGGCACCAGCAGAGTCCGGTTGAGGCTATCGCGCAGGCCCACGAGACCGATCACGGCCAGCAACGCCACCGGCAGCCCGGCCAGGTCCACCAGGGCCGTGGCCCGCGACATCAGGCCGGGGTGATCGGCCCAGCCAGCGATCAGATGCTGCCAGCCGATCTGGCCGTGGGCCTGATTCCAGAGCACCCAGGGCGCCAGCCCGACAAGAGTCAACACGCAAAAGATCCAAAAGGGGCCCTGTCGCAGCCGCTCAGGGCGGGTCGCGGCCAGCGTAAGAACCAGCGACGGCAATAACAGCCATCCCAGCAGACCTACGTTGAGCAGCAGAGCCCCGACGAGGCCCGCAAGCAGAATACGTCCCACGGGCGGGGCGTCCCTCGCGGTCCACAGCGGCGCCAGAAGCCACAGCGTCAGCGCCAGCAGCGCCCACTGGGGCGCGGCCACCGACACATGGCGCGAGGCCATCACAAAGGGCGTTCCCAGGGCCACAAAGGCGGCCCCCAGGAGCCCGGCAGGCCCCGAGTAGAGGGCCGATCCCAGCAGATAGGCCGCCACGACGGCCACGACCCCCACCGCTGCGTGGCCCAACCGCACCGCACCTTCACAGGGCATGCCATCCCGGGCCTGCATCCCCAGGCGCACCAGCAATGCGTGGCCCGCCGGTCCATCCAGATAGGCCAGGTCGGGGTGCTGGGCCTGCTGCCAGGCATACGCCTCGGCGCCCGTGAGGGGCACCGCGCCCAGGTCCACAAAGCGCAGGATGACGGCCAGACCGAGAATCAGCAGCAGGGGGAACAGATCGCGCTTGATCGATGTCACGTGGGCGGCCTCCTGAAGGGATGTTTCGCTTGGCTCGTGGCATACAGGCGCATGTACTGGCAGCGAGTCTACCCGGCTCGCACTGTGCTGGCAACCCCTACGCGATCTGGCAAGCCACGCATCGTGCGCGTCATCGGCAGGCGAGCCTTCCCCTGGCCCGCGCCCGGTTTGACGCGATGGGGTGACCGGCCTAGACTGACCCTCGCGCCGACGGCAGGTACGCAAAGGAAGGGAGCGATGCGTGAGCAAGGTTACGGTTCGTGAGGTCAATGGAGAGGAGATGCTCGAGGCGTTGTATGCCATGCACGCCTATGCCTTTCGCTCCTCGCCGCCGCTCGCCGATCAGGCCGAGCGAGAGGAGACGCTGTTGCGCCGCGTGGGCGCCACCCACATCGCCGTCTATGATGATGACGAGCCGGTGGCCTGTGGCGCCAGCCGTCGCATGACCCAGCAGATGCGCGGCGCGCTCTACCCCGCCGCCGGATTCCTGGATGTGACCACCCATCCGGCCGCTCGCCGCAAGGGGCACGCCCGCCTGCTATTGCATGCCCTGCTGCGGGCCGTGCACGAGGGAGGCGCCGTCTGCTCGGTCCTCTACCCCTTTCGCGAGTCATTCTACGAGCGCCTCGGTTATGTCGTGTTGCCGCAGGCCAAACGTATCCAGTTGAGCCCCAGCGCGCTGCAGCCGCTGCTCAGACGGGCGCTGGACGGCCAGGTGCAGATGCTCCCCATCGAGGAGGGTTACGAGGCCTACCGCGCTTTTTGCGAGGGGCACCGCGAGCGCGTCCACGGCATGGCCCTGTTCGACCGCGACGATCGCCCTGAGGTGCGGCGCGGCGACCAGTGGGTGGCCCTGGCCACCGTGGGCAACCGGGTCGAGGGCGTGATGCTGTACGAGTTGCGGGGGAATCAGATCGCCCGGTTCAAGCTGCAGGCCAGTCGCTTTTACTACCGCTCGGCGGCGGGACGCTATCTCCTGCTCGATTGGATCGCGCGCCATATCGACCAGGCCGATCGCGCCGAGATCGTGCTGCCGCCCTATGAGCGGCCCGAGGGTTGGCTGGCCGACCTCAACCTGCAGATCGAGACGGCGTACCACATATCGGCCATGGTGCGCGTGCTGGACGTAGCCCGGCTCTCTGGCATGCACACCGGCCCGGGCGACCTGAAGCTGCGGATCAACGATACCATCTGCCCCTGGAACCAGGCCGCCTGGCGGTTGGCGACGGTGGATGGCAGCCTGCAGGTGACGCAGGCAGAAACCGCCCAGGGCGAGATCTCGATCCAGGGGCTGACGGCCCTTGTGTATGGCGTGTGCGACGCCGCCGAGCTCGAGGCGCGCGGCTGGGGCACCCTGGACGAAGACTCGCAAGCGACGCTGCAGAGCATGTTCCCCCTGCTGTGCCCTTATCTTCATGAGCGCTTTTAGCGGATTCCAGACAAGGTTACTAGAATTCGTCAGCAATCGTCGTTTGGTGTATGCTATACGATACAGTGCGTTTTACCGGGGCGTCGTGGGTGGCGCCCCGTCGAGTGCATTCTATCATCGCATGCGGCGCCCGCTCGGGCGTTGCATTTGAGGAGATATCGTGGCAACTGACGAGACATTCGAGATCGCGCAGGCCTCCAAGCTGGGCGGCGCCCACAGCGTGGGGCTCGTCGAGACCAAGACGTGGACCTTTGAGGATCCCCCTCTCATGCTGGATTGCGGCCAGGTTCTCACCCCGGTCACCCAGGCCTACGAAACCTATGGCGAGCTGAGTCCCGAGCGTGACAATGCGATCCTGATCTTTCACGCCCTCTCGGGCGATGCCCATGTAGCCGGCTATCACGCACCCGACGATCAGCGCCCCGGCTGGTGGGATACCATGGTGGGCCCTGGCAAGGCTTTTGATACCGACAAGTACTTTTTGATCTGTGCCAACGTGATCGGCGGATGCCGGGGAAGCACGGGCCCATCGAGCATCAACCCCGCCACGGGGCGACCGTACGGGCCCGATTTCCCGATCCTGACCCTCAGCGACATGGTGCGCGCCCAGGAGCGCCTGGTCACGCATCTGGGCATCGACAAGCTGCTGGCCGTCACCGGCGGGAGCATGGGCGGCATGATGGCGTTGGATTGGGCCGTCCGCTTTCCTGACCGGGTGCACGCCGTGGTGGCCATCGCAACCACAGCCCGCATCACGGCCCAGAGTATCGCGTTCAACGAGGTGGGCCGCCAGGCCATCATGTCCGACCCCCATTGGAAGCAGGGCGACTATTACGATGGCCCCTCGCCCGAGAGCGGGCTGGCCGTGGCCCGCATGATCGGCCATATCACCTATCTGTCGGACGAGCAGATGCACCGCAAGTTTGGGCGTCGGCTGCAGGATCGGGATGCCCTCTGCTATGACTTTGGCACCGAGTTCCAGGTCGAGAGCTATTTGCGGTACCAGGGCAACTCGTTCGTGCGCCGTTTTGACGCCAACAGCTATCTGTACATCACCAAGGCCATCGACTATTTCGATCTGGCCAACGGCCACCGCTCCCTGGTCGAATCGCTGGAACGGGCCCAGTCCGAGTTCCTGGTGATCTCCTTTACCAGCGACTGGCTGTTCCCCGCGGAGCAGGCCAAAGAGCTGGTGCGCGCCCTGCAGGCCAACGGGCTCCTGACCACCTTTTTAGAGATCATGAGCAACTATGGCCACGATGCCTTTTTGCTGCCCAATGACGAGATGTCGGCGGCGGTGAGCGGCTTTTTGACCCACGCGCAGAAACACGTACGCGATCAAGGTGGGCGGCCATGAGTTGGACGGCCCGCTCACGCGAGACCAAGCGCCGCCTCGATTACGAGCTCATCAGCGAGTTGGTGCCGCACCACTCGCGTATATTGGATCTGGGCTGCGGCGATGGCCAGTTGCTGGCGGACCTGATGCACAACAAGAACTGTGAGGTGCGCGGCATCGAGATCGACCAGGCCCATGTCCGCAACTGCATCCAGC
Source organism: Anaerolineae bacterium (assembly GCA_007118555.1). Taxonomy (GTDB): domain Bacteria; phylum Chloroflexota; class Anaerolineae; order UBA1429; family UBA1429; genus UBA1429. The sequence continues at coordinate 4,126 of SKRJ01000403.1, forward strand.
GGGGCCTGCCCGTGTATCACGGGGACATGCTGGAGGGCATGCAGCACTATCGCGATGGCTCCTTTGACCTGGTGATTCTCAGCCAGACGCTCCAGCAGGCCAGCGATCCCATTCGCGTGATCCACACCATGTTGCGCGTCGGTCAGCGGGCGATCATCAGCTTTCCCAACTTTGGCTGGTGGCACACCCGGCTGCAGCTCTTACTGACGGGCCGGATGCCGCGCCACCGGCTTTTGCCGTACGAGTGGTACAATACGCCCAACGTCCACCTGTGCACCGTCAAGGATTTTCGCGCCCTCTGTCGGGAGGAGGGGCTCGACGTGCTTCACGAGATCTTTTTGGCGCCCCCCGCCCGCCGGGTCGGACCCCTGCTGTCCAATTGGCGCGCAGGCCTGGCGATTTTCGAGGTGCGCAAGGCCGATTCCTGACCCCTACCCGGAGGCGTGCCATGGTGGACCCCACGGAACGCGAACAGCCCGCGCAGACCCCCTGGACCCTGCGGGGCCTCGAGCCCGAGGATTATGCCGATTGGCACGCCATCCGCATGTGCCCCCGCGTGCAGCACAACACCCTGGGGCTCCCCTATATGACGGTGGCCGCGGCCAGGGCGCGACTGGCCAGCCTCCCCGACAATGCCTATGCCATCGCCGCCGAGCTGGACGGGCACGTGGTGGGCCAGGCCTGGCTGCAACGGCGATCGGGCCGCTGCAGCCATGTGGGCCAGCCGGGGATCATGGTGCACGATGACTATACAGGTCGGGGTATCGGCAGCGCCCTGCTGGAGGCCGCCATCGACCTGGCCGAGAACTGGCTCGGCATGCAGCGGCTCGAGCTCGAGGTGTACACCGACAACGCCGCCGCCATCGGGCTCTATCGCAAGTTTAGTTTCACCGTGGAAGGCACCAAACGCCGCTGCGTCCTGCGCAATGGCGTCTATGTGGACACGCATCTGATGGCTCGCCTCAAGCCCCCGGCAGACCCTGCCAGCGGCTCAGGAGCCCCTGCGCCCGCCGAACAGGGCTAGCTCGAACGCCTTGAAGAAACAGTCCACGTCCTGATACCCGATCCGGCGCAGCCAGTCGCACTGCCTGCGCCTGCCTGCGCGCGTGGGTCAGATGGTGTAGACAGATGGAGAAAGAGCGAGACCCGCTCACCCTGGCAATGCAGAGCGCTCGCGTCAGTCGCTCTGGGCCAGGTCGGCAAGGGCAAAGGCGGCCTGTGCGCTGCCCAACAGGACATCGCGGGTGGCCTTGGGCTTCCTGCAAGGCGGGTTTTGCCAGGCGCCAGACCGATCCCACGATGATACCTGCTGGGCTCTTGCTACGCGCATGTAGATCCCACTCTGAGATCGGATACAGACCTACAACAGCCCATGGGA
>SKRJ01000321.1 GCA_007118555.1 Anaerolineae bacterium
ACCGCCGACTCGATGACAAAGTAGCCATCGGCGCTGATGCCCAGGGTGTAGGCGTTGCCCCAGCCATCATCGCGCAGCTCGAGGTTCTGCCAGTTGTCGTCGGTGCCATCCAGCCACACCACGTCAAACTCGACAACGACATCGTCTACATACAGGTCGGCCAGCATCGACTCGGTGCGCATGTCGCCCTGGGTATAGTTCACGATCACAAGCGACTGATCGCGATAGATAATCGCGCCCTGTGGCTTCTCCGAGATATCCCAGCCGCTGGATGGATCGCGAAAGTCGTCGGCAAAGATCACGCCCGAAGCGTCGAGTTCCTCGGGCGGCTCGGGCGTCGGGGTGCTCTCGGGCTCGACGGTGATCTCGACGATCCGTGTGACTTCCACCTCGACGGTTACTTCTACCGGCACCTCGACCTCGACGATCCTCTCGACCTCGACGATCCTCGTGACCTCGACCTGCGCCGGTTCCACGACGCGGCCCATGTGAAGCAGCGAGCAGGCAGCCGTGGTCAGGCCAAACCCCACCACCGCAATGAAAATGGCCACCCATCTTTTCACCAGCATCTGCTCCCCCTTGTGAGAACCAGACCCACAAAAAGCTGTCGCCCTGCATGTCCATAGGCCGCACTTGGCCATGACATGCGGGCGCCATGCTACCCGATTCGGGCATCACTGTCCAGCGATACTTTGCGCAGAGGAGGGCTCTGCGCTATCCTTGCATACCCAGGATCGGGCGCAGCGCATCGATCTCGGCCTGATCCTCGACCATGATGTACAGATAGAGGCCGCGGGGGTCGAGGCCGTCCAGCAGCTCGCGGGCCTCGTCGGGCGTGAACGAGCCCCGGATCAGCAGGGGCCGCCCGGCCTCCTGGATGCGCCGCCAATAGGGCAGCATGCCCGACACCGGCGGCCCGCCCGAGATCAGCTCATAGTTCACCTCAAAGCAGCGGATCTCGTCGATCTCGAGAAAGGCATCCAGCAGAAACATCGAGGTCGAGTGCAGATGCATAAAGGCGCACGCGAAATGCCCCGCCAGTTCGCGATCCACCGGCTGCAGGAACTCGCGATAGAGCCGGGGGGAATAGAGCCCGGAGGCGTCCTCCTGCATGCGGATGATGGGGCCCGGCGCCCAGAGCTGGTACTGGGCATCATAGTAGCCACCGTGGTAAAGCGGAATGCGGCGCCAGGCCTCGACGGTGATCTCGCGAAAGATGTCCGACAGCCGCGCCAGCAGACGGCGTGCGCGCTCTGGCTCCTCCAGCAGGTCCAGCACACTCTGGCTGTGGCCTCGCAAGGAGGCCGCCAGATCCGACGGGCCGTGCAGCGTGCCGTGGCTCACGGGATAGCGCCCCTCGGCATGGCGAACCAGCGTCTCGATAAAGGCCATATAGACGCGGAACCAGGGATGGTCATGGTCGAGGCGCAGGCGCTCCAGCTCGTCCCAGGAGAGGCAGCGCTCGACGCCCAGGATGCTGCCAGGCAGGATGCGCAACCGGCCCCCCAGCATGCCGTCCAGCCAGGGCACCGCCTGGGAGGGGGTTGCCCCGCGAAAGATGTCATCGTCGATGATCTCGCCCTCGCGCAGCAGGCGCTCCTGATCCTCGACAAAGGCCTCGGGCTCGACCATATCGGGCGTCAGGTACTCCCGATCCTGCCAGGCGGCACTGGCGGCAAACTCTTGCAGGGGAAACCAGGTCTTGAACGAGAATCCCACCAGGGGGCGCTCGGTATCCTCGCGGGACCAAAAGGCGCGATAGCGGGCGACCTTGGCCGGGTCGTTGCCAAAGGGATATGTCGCGGGCATGGGATCCTCCTTGCGTCACGCTAAAAGAGCATCACGCTGAAACAGCGTTATAGCCGCATGCTACCATGTGCGTACGGCGCCGTCCAGCGCCAGTAGCGGGAGACTATCGGATGGATCGTGCTGGTCCGGCCCACAAACAGCGAGGGCACAGAGTAGCTACCCTGTGCCCTTGGATCCCGTGCCTGTAGATTCGATACGCCGCTTTGCAATGCCTCTAGTGGGTCGAGACCACTGCCACCACGACCGGGCGACGGCGGGTCTCGTTGTAGAAAAAGTTGCTGAGCCGCCGCTCGATCAGTGTGCTCACCTGTTCCGGCTCATAGCCGGCGCCATTGCCCTGATAGCTCTCGATCACCTCCGAGATGGCCTCCTCACCGGCATCCAGGAGCTCCTGGGCCTCGGGCACATACACAAAGCCGTGCGAGACGATCTCGGGCTCGTGCAGGATCGTCCCGGTCTGGGCGTTGATGGTGACCTTGACCACCACAATGCCGTCCTGGGCCAGGGTCATGCGGTCGCGCAGCAGGCTGCGGCCCACATCGCCCACCAGCGAGCCATCCACAAGGATGCCCTCCGCGGGCACGGACTCGCCCAGGCGGGCGCCCTCGGGCGTCAACTCGAGCACGTCGCCATTGTCCAGCACAAAGATGTTCTCCTGCGGCATGCCCATCTCTTGGGCCAGCCATGCATGCTGATGCAACATGCGATAGGCGCCGTGTAGCGGCACAAAATAGGTGGGACGCAGCAGGTTCAGCATCATCTTGAGCTCTTCCTGTGCGGCGTGGCCCGAGACATGCAAACCCGCCTGACGGCCATACACCACCTGCGCGCCACGTCGGAACAGGTTGTCGATATTCCGATAGATGGCCGTCTCGTTACCCGGAATCGCATAGGAGGAGAGAATGACCGTATCCCCCTCGCGGATTCTGGCATAGCGGAAGCGTCCCACGGCCATGCGGGCCAACGCCGAGTTGGGCTCTCCCTGCGACCCCGTGGCCATGATCACGATCTCGTTGTCGGGGAGGTTGTTGATCTCGCTGATCGGAACGCGCGAGCCCTCGGGAAAGCGAATATAACCCAAGTTCTGCGCGATTTCGACGTTCTGCTCCATGCTGCGGCCCGCAATGGCGATCTTGCGGCCGTACTTGTGCGCGGTCTCGATCACGAGCTGCACCCGCGAGAGGAGCGAGGCAAAGGTAGCCACGATGATACGCCCCTCGGCACGCGAGAACACCTGGTCAAAGACATCCCGGAGTTGGCCCTCTGAAGGCGTATAGCCCGGCGACTCGGCGTTGGTGCTGTCCGACATGAGCAGCAGCACCCCCTCGCTCGATAGGCGGGCCATGGCGCCCATGTCGCTGGGAGGCCCCTCCAGGGGGGTATGGTCGATCTTGAAATCGCCCGTATGTACGATCAGCCCCATCGGGGTGCGAATGGCCAACCCCAACGAATCGGGAATCGAGTGGTTCACATGAAAGGGCATGACGCTGAACGGCCCCAGGACGACCACCTGGCCATCGGTGATGGTGTGCAGGGTGGTGTTCTGGAGCGCCCTGGCATTCAGCTTGTTCTCGATCAGGGCCAATGCCAGGGGCGGCGCATAGATCGGAGCCGCTATCTTTTCCAGCAGATAGGGCAGACCACCGATGTGGTCCTCATGACCGTGGGTGATGACGATGCCGCGTATCTTTTCCTTACGCTCCTCCAGATACTGAAAGTCAGGAATCACCACGTCCACACCCAGCATCTCCTCGGAGGGAAACTGGATGCCCACATCCACGATCAATATATCATTCTCGGTCTCGATCACATTACAATTCTTGCCAATCCCCCCCATGCCTCCCAGGGGGATTACGCGCAACGATCCATTCTCCATAAAAAGCTTCTCCTTGCTCTCGGTCAACGGGCCAACATAAAAGAATCCGCCCTTTCGCTACGCGAGGGGCGGTCAGGTGCGCTGTTACCTTCGATAGCTACGGTTTCACGGGGCCTGGGCGGCGCAACGCCAACGTGGCTCTTGCGACCAGACTCGGATCCACGGCCCCATCTTCACATATTCTACTGGTATAGAGGGAAATGACCAAATCGAGAGCCTGGTCCATGGCTCGTGCCCGCACGAGCCATGCCACAAGAACCGGCGCAGCCATCGCTCAATAGCTCCAACGTTCCTCCACTAGGGGACCTCGACCGACTGCCCATCGTACGCAAAGCTGATCCAGTCGGGGAGGCGTTGCGACTCGATCTCATAGTCCATGTCGTGGGCCAGATGGGTCAGGAGGCACCGCCGAGGCGCGATCCGCTGCGCATAATCGAGGCTCTCCTCCAGCGAGAGGTGGCCCTCATGGGGCCGATGGCGCAGGCAGTTCAGGATCAGGAGCTCCAGGCCACGCAGGCGCGCCAACGACTCGGGCGGGATGCGCTTGACGTCGGGGATATAGGCCACGTCGTTCAGGCGATAGCCCTGGCACCCCACAAGAGGCCCATGTACCACCGGAATCGTCTCGATGGTCAGACCGTTCATCCGGCAGCCATCGTGCAGCGGGTGGGGCACCAGACTGGGGATACCGCCGCCCACATACTCGGGCGGATGGAACACATAGTCAAAGGCGCCATCCAGAATCCCCAGGGTCTCTTCCGAGCCATAGATGGGGATGGACCCGTTCTGGCGCCGGCAATAGGAGCGGATGTCGGGCAGACCATAGATGTGGTCGGCGTGGCCGTGCGTGTACAACACGGCATCGATGTGCGTGATGCGGTTGGCCAGCATCTGATCGCGGAAATCCTGCGAGGTATCAATCAAGATGTGCCCCTCGCCGCTCTGCACCAGGATCGAGGCCCGCGTGCGGCGGTGGCGCGGGTTGTCCAGGGCCTTGCGGCACACCTTGACCGGGCAACTCGCATAGTCCGTGATCATGCAGTCCAACGTAGGCACGCCGTGCGACGTACCGGTTCCCAGCAGCGTGATACGCATGGTAACTCCGTTCGAGGCCGGACTCGGCATCAGAAGCCCGGCTGGATACTCTGCACACCTACGCATTATAGACATACGCAACCGAGCAGGCCAAATCCATGAACCAGCGTCACTCGACCTGCATGCAATTTGGCACTCGACGTTTGACATTGCTAATTGGATATGCTACTATGCTGGCAGTCGCAGCCAGAGAGTGCCAGGCCGATGGGGCCACGGCCACGCTCTGCGCAGATCCACATTCTACATCGGTTGAGGAGGGTTGCTAGGAGATGTCGGACATCAATCTGAGGCCGTTGGGCGATCGTGTTGTTGTCGAGCCATTGGCAGAGGAACAGACCACCGCCTCCGGGATCGTGCTCCCCGAGACGGCCAAGGAAAAGCCGCAGCGTGGCAAGATCCTGGCCGTGGGCCCCGGCGCACGTGACAAGGATGGCAACGTCATCCCGTTGGACGTCAAAGAGGGGGATGTCGTGCTCTTTGCCAAGTATGCAGGCACCGAGTTCAAACTGGGTAGCGACCGCAACCTGCTCGTGATGCGCGAGAGCGATCTGCTCGCCATCGTCGAGTAATCAGCAATTCCAAGAGGGATCTCAAAATGGCAAAGCAGTTGCAGTTTTCGGACGAGGCGCGTCGCAGCCTCAAGACCGGTATGGACAAGCTGGCCGAGGCCGTGGGCACCACCCTGGGCCCCAAGGGCCGCAACGTCGC
>SKRJ01000255.1 GCA_007118555.1 Anaerolineae bacterium
CATCGTCGTCGACAAGGATAATACTACCGTCATCGAGGGCATGGGCTCTGAGACCGAGATCCGCGGCCGGGTGGAGCAGATCCGGGCGCAGATCGAGTCCACGACCTCGGACTATGACAAGGAAAAGCTGCAGGAGCGTCTGGCCAAGCTGAGCGGTGGCGTGGCCATCATCCGTGTGGGCGCTGCCACCGAGGTGGAGCTCAAGGAGAAAAAGCATCGGGTGGAGGACGCCCTGTCGGCGACCCGCGCGGCCATCGAGGAGGGCATCGTGCCCGGCGGCGGTGTGGCGTTAGTGAACGCCATGTCGGCTCTGGACGGGATCGAGCTGCCCTTGGCCGACCAGAACACGGGGGTGCGCATCGTGCGGACGGCCCTGGAAAAGCCGATGCGAGGCATCGTCGAGAATGCGGGGCTGGACGGCGCCGTGGTGGTGGCCGAGATTCGGCGCCGCCAGGACGAGACGGGCGACGTCGCCATCGCGTACGACGTGATCGAGAACCGCTACGTGGACATGTACGAGGCGGGGATCATCGATCCGGCCAAGGTGACGCGTTCGGCCGTGGAGAACGCCGCCTCGATCGCGGCCATGATCCTCTCGACCGAGGCTCTCATCACCGACATCCCCGAGCCCGAGCCGCCCATGCCGGCCGACGGCGGCGGTGGCCCCGGAATGGGCATGTACTAGACGCGAACGAAGGCAACCCCTCTTTCAAAGAGGGGTTGCTGTTTGGACGCAAAAACCAAGCCCGACGCGTGAACCGCGTCGGGCTTTTGCTTGCTGCTTACTCTTTGCTCTTGACCTGGATGGTGCGAGGCTTGACCTCTTCCCTCTTGGGGATGACGAGGGTCAAGACACCATTCTCAAAGCTTGCTTCGGCGCGTTCGGCATCGACCGGTATATTCATGCGCAACTGGCGCTGAAACGTTCCGTAGGAGCGCTCCTGCATGATATAGTTGACGTTCTCCATCGGTGCAGGTAGCTCGCCACGGATCGTGATTGTGTCGCCCTCGATAGTGATATTCACATCGTCAGGACTCAGGCCGGGCACCGCGGCCTGAACAACGACCTCTTCATCGGTAGCATAGACGTCAAGCGCCAGGTCGCAGCGGATGCCTTCCCGTGCCGTGACCCAACGGGGGCCCGTACGCACATAGCTGTCCTCGAACAGGCGATCCATCGCCTCGCGCAACGTCATCAGGTCTTTAAAGGGTTCCCACCTTGTGAGGGACATATCCACTACCTCCTCTGATTATTCCTGATCCTGCTTCTTTTCGCTGACCCTGATCTTGCGAAGTCGTTCTCCCTCTGGCTTGGCCACCAGAATGCGGAGAATACCCTTTTCCATCGTCGCATCTACATCGGATGTGATCATCTGGGGCAGCTGGATGGTCCGACGAAAACGGCCATAGCTGCGCTCCTGCGCCAGAAACGTCACCTTCTCCGGATCAGGCGGCTCTATCTCTCCCTGAATGGTGAGCGTATCACCCATGACCTGGATATCGACGTCATCCGGCTCGATGCCTGGCAGCACCATCTCGATCATCAGGCCGTCCTCGGTCTCGTACATGTCCGTAGCCAGGCAATCGTCACCCGTCATCCTCCACGGTCCCGTCTGCCGCCAACCATCTTCCCGGAGCTGGCTGAGGGCATCGGCAGGAATCATCGAACGGTTCTCTCTCGCTCTAACCCTATCCATAATCAACCTCCATAAAACGATGTTCCATGGATCTCCATGCACCCATCATTGTAGCAAACTCAGTGCCGTCTGTCAAGGGTTATAGTATAAATCTGTTATAAAAGTTGAGTCATATCGACGCAACTTGATTGACAGGTCATTCCCGATGGCATATAATAGAGACAAAGATGAACGATCTATGGCCCAGGCGTTGTGGGACGGTACGTACTCCTGCGGCGTTTGTTGGGCCCGTAGGAGCGAATGGCGCATGGAGTACAAGGACTATTACCGTATCCTCGGTGTGGAGAAGGATGCTTCGCCTGAGGAGATCAAAAGAGCCTATCGTAGGTTGGCACGCAAGCATCACCCGGATGTGAACCCCAACGATCCGGACGCTGAGCGTCGCTTCAAGGAGATCAACGAGGCCCATGAGGTGCTGCGTGACCCCGAAAAGCGGAGCAAGTACGACCGTCTCGGAGCCAACTGGCAGTCCTACCAGCAGGCTGGCGGCGAACCCGGTGGCTTTGACTGGAGCCAGTGGTTTGCCGGCAGGGGAGCGCAGGGCGGCAGACCGCCCGGAGGTGGCCAGCGTGTCTACACCGAGTACGGTGACATGGAGGACCTGTTTGGGCAGGGTGGGTTTTCCGACTTTTTCGAGTCGATCTTTGGAAGGGGCGCTACGGGCACGCGCACGGGCTATCGCCAACAGACGCGAGCGATGCGCGGGCGTGACGTGGAGCATCCTGTCGAGGTGACACTGGAAGAGGCCTATCATGGTGCGACCCGCATCCTGCAGATGGGAGATCGGCGCCTCGAGGTCAAGATTCCGGCCGGGGTAGACACGGGGTCGCGGGTCCGCATCGCGGGCGAGGGGGAGCCTGGCTACGATGCATCCCCCGGCGATCTCTTTCTCAAGATCCAGGTGTTGCCCCACTCGCGCTACCAGCGTGAAGGCGATGATCTGCGCATGACCCTGCCGGTCGACCTGTACACCATGGTGCTGGGCGGAGAGGTGGTCGTGCCCACGCTCAAGGGCCAGGTGTCCCTGCGGGTTCCGGCAGGCACCCGTACGGGTCAGAGTTTTCGCTTGCGAGGGCAGGGCATGCCCGTGCTGCGCCAGCCGGGACAGTTTGGCGATCTGTATGTCCAGGTAGAGCCCGTACTGCCCACCCGCCTCTCGGAGAGGGAAAAGGAGCTCTTTGGCGAGTTGGCCGCCATGCGAGAGCAATAGATCGTCGGTGCATTCCGTCGATCGTGGTGTGGGCACAAGAGCTGTGACGAGCACGCGTTGTGAGGAGTGGTGATATGAGCGATTTTATCAATGAAGATCATGTGCCCTACGATGAGCCGGCCTATGTCATCAGCGTAGCCGCCAAGCTGGTCAGCCTACACCCGCAGACACTGCGCTACTATGAGCGGTTGGGCCTCGTCAAGCCCACCCGGACCGAGGGTCGCATCCGGCTCTACTCGCGGCGAAACCTCGAGATGGTGCGCAGAATCGCTCGCCTGACGGAAGAGCTGGGGGTCAACCTGGCAGGCGTCGAGGTGATTCTGAACATGTCGAGGAAGCTGGCAGCGTTGCAGACGGAACTTGAGAGAGAAAGGGAAGATGCCCAGCGAAAGATCGAGCAGCTTCAGGAACAGATCAGGCGATTGGAGGCCGAGTTGCAGCCCGATCAAGATCGCCCCGTAATCAATGTGTCGGCAAGGGAGCTCGACTCCGATGCGGAGGAGGAATACGATCATGATGATGGACCAACAACTACAGTCATTGCTTAGCTATGAGGGTGGCCCGACGCTGAGCGTCTATCTGGATACGGATCTGTCCGACAAATCCAAAGATGCCGTACGCCTGATGCTGCGCGATCAATCGGCAGAGTTTCAACCCGTGGCGGCGCAAGAGATCGAGGCGGCGCGCCGCTATCTGGATTTCGAGTATGATTGGCAGTCCCGTGGCGTGGCCCTCTTTGTGGCCGAAGGCGAGATCCTGAGCGTGATCCCGCTGGCCATTGCGCCGAACGCCCGGGTTACCTATACAGAGCGGCCGAATGTGCGCACGTTGGCCGACGTCGGCAGCCGTCTGGGCAAGTATGATGTGGCGGTGCTGGATCGCGAGCGCCTGCGGCTCTTTTCCGTCGCCTGGGGCAAGATACAGTCCAAGACCGAGGCCTTGGGCGAAGAGGTCAAGCATTACAAGCAGGGAGGTTGGTCGGCGGGCCGTGGACGCCACTCGGCGGGAGGGCACCAGCGTCACGAGGAGAACCTGGCTCTGCGCAATCTCAAGGATGGCATCGAGCTCATACAACAGTTTACCGAGAGCACCGGTAGTCGGCGCCTGATGTTGGGCGGAAGCCCCGAGGTGCTGGCACAGGTCAAGGAGCTGATGCCCAAGCCGTTGCTGGAGCAGATCATCGGCGAGTTCAATGTGGATGTGGGGACCAACGTTAACGAGATTCTGGAGCGGTCGCTGGATGTCGTCCAAGAAGTGGACCTGGAGATGCAAAAGCGATGCGTAGAGCAGGCCATCACCGAAGCGTCCAAGGGCGGCCTGGGCGTGACAGGCGTGCAGGACACCCTGTTCGCGCTGCACGAGGGGCGCGTGCGTCTGCTCCTGGTGGACGAAACCTATCATGTGAGCGGCTATCTCTGTCACGAGTGCGGCTCTGCCCTCATGGAGAGAATGGAAAAGTGTCCTCTGTGTCAGGGCGGGCCACTGGACGAGACGCCCGATGTCGTCAATGTCTCGATTCACAAGGCTGCCGAGACCGGCGCCGAGGTAAGCATCGTACGTGAGAACGCTGACCTGCTTCATGCGGGGGGCATGGCCGCCATTACACGTTACTAGTAGATCAAGTGGATATCCCATAGCTAGAAGGAAACGAATTCATGACCATGAATCTGGACCGTTATACACAAAAAGCGCAGGAGGCGATTGTGGCCGCCCAGGAGTCGGCCACCGAGCATCGCCATGCGCAGATCGAGCCAGAGCATCTGCTCCTGGCTTTGATGGAGCAGCAGGACGGCGTCGTGCCGCAGGTGCTGCTCAAGCTGAACGCGCCCTTGCGCGAGATGATACAGGATGTCAGGAACCGGCTGCAAAGCCGCGCCCAGGCCCACGGCCAGACCCAGCGCTATCTGTCGCAAGAGCTCGGCAATGTGCTGCGCCGCGCCGAGGAAAAGGCCCGCAGCATGCGCGACGAGTATGTCTCGACCGAGCATCTGCTTTTGGGCAGCCTGGATGCGTCGGGCTTTGTCGGGCAGTTTCTGAGCCGCCACGGGCTGACGGAGGAGACCGTGCTCAAGGCCCTGGGCGAGATTCGGGGATCGCAACGCGTCACCGACCAGAACCCCGAGGGCACCTACCAGGCGCTGGAAAAGTACGCCCGTGACGTGACCGAGCTAGCCCGCGATGGCAAGCTGGACCCCGTCATCGGCCGCGACGATGAGATCCGCCGCGTGATCCAGGTGCTCTCCCGTCGCACCAAGAACAACCCGGTGCTGGTGGGCGAGGCGGGCGTTGGCAAGACCGCCATCGTCGAGGGCCTGGCCCAGCGCGTGGTCGCCGGGGACGTGCCCAAGGGGCTGCGCGACAAGCGCCTCGTCGCCCTGGATCTGGGCTCGCTGATCGCGGGCGCCAAGTACCGCGGCGAGTTCGAGGAGCGGCTCAAGGCCGTGCTCAAAGAGATTCAGGAGGCCGAGGGGCAGATCCTGCTCTTTATCGACGAGCTGCACACCCTTGTGGGGGCCGGTGCGGCCGAGGGCGCCATGGACGCGTCCAATATGCTCAAGCCGATGCTGGCTCG
>SKRJ01000282.1 GCA_007118555.1 Anaerolineae bacterium
CTCCAACCAACCCAAGCCGACGCACTACTCTAGCAGATTCACCCCACGGGTCAAACCCACCCAGACGGGCGCCGACACAGCCCCGCTCCACCCATCGCCGATGTCCGCATCGCTGATGTCCGCATCGCCGATGAGCAGGTGCCGCTTTTGTGCGCCATTGGCTCTCATGGTAGAATCGGACATAATGAGAGTGGAGCTTGCGCGTCGCAACACGCCGAATGGCTGGAACCATGTGGGATACGATCGGGCATGAGTGGGCAGTCGCCTACCTGCAGAAAACCATAGAGACAGACAGGATCGCCCATACCACGCTCTTTACCGGTCCCGCCGAGATCGGCAAGACCCATCTGGCCCGTTGGTTTGCTGCCGCCCTGCACTGCCAGAGCGACGCCCGGCGCCCCTGTGGAACGTGCCGAGGCTGCCGCGACACACACGCGGGCGCCCACGCCGATCTGCTCTTGATCGAGCCCGACAAGGGCCGGGTCAAGATCGACCAGGTGCGACGCATCCAGCACGAGCTTGCCCTCAGACCCTACAACAGCCCCTGGCGCGTATGTGTCGTCAGCGGCTTTGAGACCACCACGATCGAGGCGGCCAACGCCCTTCTCAAGACCCTCGAAGAGCCCCCACCTCATGCCATTCTACTGCTGACGGCCCTCGACCCGGGATTGCTTCTGCCGACCATCGTTTCCCGTTGCCGCGTGCTCTCTCTGCGGCCGGTAGCGCCACACACCATCGCAGATGCGTTGGTCGAGCGCTATCAGGTCGACCCACAGCGGGCCACAGAGATCGCCCAGCTTTCGGCGGGCCGCGTCGGATGGGCCATACGCGCCTGCGAGGATCCCGCGATGCTCGACCAGCGCGATGCGGACGTGCAGATGCTGCTCAAGCTCTTTGACCAGGGCCCCGCTGCGCGCCTGAGGGTGGCCGAGGAGTTGGCCCAGCGTGATGACGTCCACCCTGCCATATTCGAGTGGCAGCTCGTATGGCGTGATATCATGCTGCTGGCTGCGGGCTGCGACGAGCGTCTCATCGTCAACCAGCAGCAGTTGCCCCGTTTGCGCCATCTGGCACAGAGCACCGGTCTGGAATCTGCCCGGGCCGCCGCCGCCAACGCGCAGGACGTCGTCCGGCAAATCGCACAAAATGTAAATGCCCGCTTGGCGCTCGAGACCATGCTGCTAAGCTGGCAAAATCGTTAGTCTACTTACCTGGAGAGCATCTCTTATGCCAACCATATGTGGAGTCCGTTTTCGTGGAGCAGGCAAGGTCTATTACTTTGATCCAAGGGGCCTATCCCTCGACGTAGATGATTATGTGATTGTGAATACTTCTCGAGGAGACGAACTGGCCCAGGTTGCCATGGCCAATCGCAAAGCCGGCGAGGATGAGCTTGTAGGAGAGCTCAAACCCGTGTTGCGCAGAGCGGCCAGCTTGGATCTGCTCGAGGCCGAGCGCTATCGCCAGCAGGAGGACGAGGCCGTCAAGCGTTGTCAGGATCAGGTCAACAAGAGCGGCCTCAACATGCGGGTGGTTGGCGCCGAGTATGGCTATGATGGCTCACGGCTGACCTTTTATTTCACCGCCGAAAAGCGGGTGGACTTTCGCGTCCTGGTACGCGATCTCGCCCGCATGTTCAAGACGCGCATCGAGCTGCGGCAGATTGGCGTGCGCGACGAGGCCAAACTCATCGGCGGCTGCGGCCCCTGTGGGCGGTCGCTGTGCTGCTCCACCTGGCTCTCCGAGTTTACGCCGGTCTCGATTCGTATGGCCAAGCAACAGGACCTGCCCCTCAGCCCCATGGAGATCTCGGGGCTGTGCGGAAGACTCCTCTGTTGCCTCACCTATGAGAACGACCAGTATCGAGAGATCAAGAGCCACTTTCCCCGCGTCGGCCGCACAGTCGATTCGCCCGTTGGGTCGGTCAAAGTTCTCAAGGTCTGCGTCTTTCGGGAGACGGTGACGGTCCTCTTGCAGGATGGCTCGCGGATGGAGCTGACGGCCGAGCAGCTCAACGGCACGGCCCCCATAGAACAGGCCGACGATGACGCTGTCGCCGAGGACTCTCTCGAGTCCATGCTGAGGGAGCAAGAAGCCGCCTCATCAAGAGAAGATGAGGGCCGGCGTCCCGATGGAAGGCGCGACGACAGGGGCCGCTCGCAGACGCAGGCTACGTCGGGCCATCCGAGTGGAGGCTCTCGCGACAATGGTGAATCGGGGAATGGCGAGCCACGTCGGCCGCGACGCCGCCGTCCTCGCAACTCGCGGCGCAACAACAAGCGGGATGGCAGGGGCCAGGACAGCTAGCCCGCGATCAGAACCCGCCTCGAGACCAGGGCGCTCTCACGCTTACGAACCCGAGAGGGAAGCGTGGAGCGCCTCGAGATCTGCGACGCATTCCGGCGGAACGTCAACGTCGCCCAGAGAGTGGGCCTCGCCCTCGAAACCGTGGAAATCGGTGCCCCCGGTGCGAATGAGGCCATGCTCTTGCGCCAGACGATTGAGCCGGCTCATCTGGCAGGCGTCATAGCTGCGATAGTGGGTCTCGAGCCCCAGCAACCCATCGGCGACCAGCTCCTCCAGCATAAAGACGATGCACCAGGGATGGGCCAAAACAGGCACGCCGCCCGCGTCGCGGATCATTTGGATGGCCTCACGGGGCGTCGTCTTGAAGCGGGGCACATAGGCGGGCTGGCCGGGGCTGAGGTAGCGCCCAAAAGCCTCATCAATGGAGGCGACGTGGCCCGCGTCTACCAGCGCCTGGGCGATATGTGGGCGCCCCACGACACCTTCTTCGGCAGCCTCGGCGATTGCGTCCCAGCGAAGCGAAAGGTCCAGGCTCTCTAGCCGCCCCAGCATCTGGCGAGCTCGAACCAACCGCGCCCTACCAAAGCGCTCGAGTTGCTCGTTCAGCCTCGCTGACCGATGATCCACCAGGTAGCCCAGAATGTGCGCTTGCTCGGCGCTGATCTCGACCCCCGGAATCACCTTGAGCCCGATCCGGGCCGCCCGCTCCAGCGCCTCGGCCACGCCCGAGACGGTGTCATGATCGGTTATGGCTACCACAGAGAGCCCGCGCCGGTGAGCAAGCTCGACCACCTCGGACGGGGTTAGCGTACCGTCCGAGGCTGTGGTATGCACATGCAAATCTACCGCGGCGGTCATCGCGGCTCGATGATCAATCTGAGGGCCGTCCGCTCCTGGTCTTCGATAACCACATCCGCAAAGGCGGGAATACAGATCACATCCATGCCATCCAACGCCAGATACGAGCGAGCGATGGCTACCGCTTTGACGGCCTGGTTCACAGCGCCGGCCCCTATCGCCTGCACCTCCGCGCGGCCATGCTCTCGTACCACACCCGCGATAGCGCCTGCAACGGCTGTGGATCTCGAGTTCGCTGACACCTTGAGTACCGGCATGGTGCTCACTCCTTTGGCCGCGACATCCATGCTGGGCCGAGGGCTCGGCCCAGCATGGATCTACTCGAAAGCACGCGCCTCGCGATCAATCGCCCAGGCTCTCGGGTCTACTGGGCATACTCGGTGGCGCGTGTCTCGCGGATCACGGTCACTTTGATACGTCCTGGATACTGGAGACTCTCTTCCACCTTTTTCGCGACATCGCGAGACAGGCGGATGGCGGCCAGGTCATCGATCTCCTCGGGCTTGACCATGATGCGGATTTCTCGCCCGGCCTGGATGGCAAAGGAGGAATCAACCCCCTCGAACGAGTTGGCCACCTGCTCCAGGGCCCGGATACGTTTGATATAGTTCTCCAATGACTCGCGGCGCGCGCCAGGGCGGCTGGCCGAGATGGCATCCGCGACCTGGATCAGCATCGCCTCGAGAGTGCACTGTTCCGTATCACAGTGATGCGCGCCGATGGCGTTCACGATCTCTTCGGGCATGCCATACCGCTTGGCGATCTCGGCGCCGATCAGGGCGTGCGGACCGTCCACCTCGTGGTCCACAGCCTTGCCCAGGTCGTGCAACAGCCCCGCCATACGGGCCTTGTGCTCATCGGCCCCCAGTTCGGCAGCGAGGAGCGCCGCGATCCGGGCGGACTCCACCGAGTGCCTGAGCACATTCTGCCCGTAGCTCGTGCGATAGTGCAGGCGCCCCAGCAGACGGATGATCTCGGGCGGCAGACCGTGAATGCCCAGATCGAGGGCCGCCGCCTCGCCCTTTTCGCGCATGATCTGCTCGACCTCGCCCTGGGCGTTCTCGACCACACTCTCGATGCGCCCCGGATGGATGCGTCCATCGAGGATCAGGCGCTCCAGCGACATGCGCGCCACCTCGCGACGCACGGGATCAAAGCTGGAGAGGATGACGGTATCGGGCGTGTCATCAATGACCAGATCCACGCCGGTGATGCTCTCCAGAGCGCGGATATTGCGTCCGCCCCTCCCGATAATGCGTCCCTTCATTTCGTCATTCGGCAACTCGACAGTGGAAACCGTCGTTTCGGCCACCTGGTCGGTAGCCAGACGCTGAATCGCGATGGTCACGATCTCGCGCGCCCGCGCCTCTGCATCCTCATGGGCCTCGGCCTCGATCTCACGAATGATGCGCGCCGCATCGATGCGCGCCTCCTGCTCGACCTCCTGCAGCAACACCTCCCTGGCCTCTTCCTGGGTCAGCCCAGAGATGCGCTCCAACTCGGCCAGATGCTCCTGCCAGGCATTGTCCACCTCGGTCTGGCGGGCGTCCAACCTTTGTTCACGCTCCTTGAGCCGTGCCTCTCGATGCTCCAGATTGTCGATGCGCCGATCCAGATTGTCACGACGCTCCTGGAGGCGCTCTTCCTGTCGGTTGACGTCTCGGATACGGCGAGACACCTCGGCATCGGCCTCTTGCAGCGTCTTGAGGGCCTTGTCACGCGCCTCGATCTCGATCTCCATGGCCTTGGTGCGGGCCTCGGCCATTCTTTCACGCGCTTCCTCTTCGCGCCGGGCAATGTCCTGGCCGAGGGCGATGTTCTTGAGTCGATTACCGACCAGGAATCCGCCTGCGGTGCCCAGCACCACCAGGATCAACCACACAATCCACCACATCCCTGTAAACATGCACCAGTTCCTTTCAATTTATCAAATCGGGCATGGCCCGCTAAGAGTCGTTCTCCTCGCTCTCGTCCTGATGCAGTTCGGACCAGCGCAACTCTACCATGCGACGCGAGAGACCATAGGGAAAACCGCGTCTTTGTAGATATCCCACAAAGCGACGAAAGAACGTCTCATAGTCCAACCGGGCATACCGCCGCACGGCCTGCTCACTGGCCCGCAGCGCGGCGGATTCCTCGTCGAGATCGCTCAGCGCCTCCTCGATCACCTCGGAGGCGACGCCCTTTTGGCGCAACTCGCCCCGCAGCGCCCAAGCGCCCCGGGGCCGAAAGCTCTCGCGATTCTCGACCCAAAACTCGGCAAACGCAGCATCATCCAGCAGACGCATGCGCCGGAGCCGATCGATCACCTGGCTGATCACATCCGGCTCCACATCCTTGTTCTCCAGATAACGCCGCATCTCTTGCTCGCTGCGCGGCCTATAGGATAGATAGCGCAGGCTACGCTCATAGGCGCGCTCGGCAAGATCACGGGCCTGAAGCTCGGCGATCTCTTGTGTGGTCAGTTCCTGATCACGTACAAGCTCTGCCGCCAGTATCTTTTGAAGGCTAAAGGCGTACTCGCCATCCAAAAAGATGTTGGCTCGGTCCCGCCGTCGTTGTTGTGCCTTGATGGCAGTGACCTGGGGCATCATATCCCCCAAATAAGCAAAACGGGACTGCAGCTATAGCCGCAGTCCCCCAGTCTGAGAGTTCAATTCTCATACTGCTGTCGCAGTATGGCCGGAGGCCTGCGCTAACCATGCCAAAAACAAACAGCGCGGCTAGGCAGCCCGGTATTCTCCAGGTGGGCGCGAACGAAACGAAAAGCGACCCCAGTTCGGCCAAACCGGCCACCTTTGCATATCAGCAGTATGCGCATCTGAATCGCGGCGGCGCGATCTGTCTGCGGGCAAAAGCAGAGCCCCACAGCGGAGCCTCTGATCACTCTTCGATCTGTTCAGTCTCCTCGGCTACAGTCTCTGACTCATCCACGGCGCGCGGTGTCAGGCGCAGGCCCTCACGTACGCGCTCTTCAATCTCGGCAGCAATCTCAGGATTCTCTTTGAGGAACTCTTTGGCATTCTCGCGGCCCTGAGCCAGGCGTGTTTCACCGTAGGAGTAATAGGAGCCTCTGCGCTCGATAGCGCCCATATCCACGGCCACGTCCAGCAGGCTTCCCTCTTTGGAGATGCCATGGTCGAACATGATGTCGAACTCGGCCACCTTGAACGGGGGCGCCACCTTGTTCTTTTTGATGCGGGCCCGCACGCGGTTGCCCATCACCTCGCCCTTTTCCTTGATGGCCTCTGCCCGGCGCACATCGATCCGCACGGCGGCATAGAACTTGAGTGCGTTGCCACCACTGGTGGTCTCGGGGTTGCCAAAGAGGACGCCGATCTTCATGCGCAACTGGTTCGTAAAGATGACGGCGGTGTTGCTGCGTTTGATGGCGCCGGTCAGCTTGCGCAACGCCTGCGACATGAGGCGCGCTTGCAGCCCCATGTGGGCATCGCCCATCTCGCCCTCGATCTCGGCTTGGGGCACGAGGGCCGCTACCGAATCGATCACCACACAATCCACCGCACCGCTACGCACCAGGGCCTCGGTGATTTCGAGAGCCTGTTCACCCGTGTCGGGCTGTGAGAGGTACAGATCATCGATGTTGACGCCGCATCGTTCCGCATAGGCGGGATCCAGCGCATGCTCGACGTCCACAAAGGCCGCTGTACCGCCTAGCTTTTGGCACTCGGCTATGATATGCTGACAGAGTGTCGTCTTGCCAGAGGACTCGGGCCCATAGATCTCGGTGATGCGGCCCCGGGGGATGCCCCCCACGCCCAAAGCTGCGTCCAGCGCAATGCACCCGGTGGGGATTACATCCACATCCAGGCTTGTACCATCGCCCAACTTCATAATGGCGCCGTCGCCATACCGCTTGCGGATCTGGGCCAGCGTCGTGTCCAAGGCCTTTTGTCTGCCGTCAACTGTCATGGTAATCCTCACACTTGGCTCTATCCACTGGTACAGTGTACATTATCTAACTATCAAACGCAAGTTATGCACCGCAACACACCGCCCCATCATGCACCATCGGGAGGCTGTCATGGTAACGACCCTGTCGCGGATATCGCTCGCTCACCTGCCGACACCCTTGCAGCCCCTCGAGCGCCTCAGCCAAGAGTTGGGCGGGCCCCAACTGTGGATCAAACGTGATGATCTCACCGGGCTGGCGTTCGGTGGCAACAAGACGCGCAAGCTCGAGTTCCTCCTGGGTGAGGCCCTCTACCAGCAGGCCCATACCGTCATCACAGCGGGCAGCGTACAGTCGAACCATGCGCGGCAGACGGCGGCTGCCGCGGCGCGCTGTGGCCTGCGGTGCATCCTTGTCCTGAGCGCCATGTCCCCCGGCGAGATCGAAGGCAACCTGTTTCTGGACCATCTGCTGGGCGCCCAGATCCGTTGGACGGGGCATCGGAACGGCAATGCGTTGATGCAGCAGATCGCCAATGAGGAGCGTGTGGCGGGCCGGACGCCCTACGTCATCCCCTATGGGGGCTCCAATGCCCTGGGCGCCGCGGCCTACTTTGAGGCGATGCACGAGATGGTGCGCCAGAGCCGCCAGGCCCAGGTCGAGTTCGACAGCGTCCTGTTCGCCTCCAGCTCTGGTGGCACCCAGAGCGGTATGGTCGCCGGTGCGGCGGCCATGCACTATCATGGGCGCATCATGGGCATGAGTGTGGACGAGCCTGCCGATGTGCTGGCGCAGCGGGTGCGACGCCTGGCCCGCCTTACCGTCGAGTACCTCAACGTGCGCGTCGAGGTGCCCAACGAGGCGGTCACCGTGATCGACGACTATGTGGGCGAGGGCTATGCCATCATGGGCGAGCCAGAGCGAGAGGCGATTCATCTACTCGCCCGCCTGGAGGGCATCCTGCTCGATCCGGTGTACACGGCCAAGGCCATGGCGGGCCTGATCGACCTGGTGCGTAACAAGACCTGGCGTCGCGATCAGGCTGTGCTCTTTTGGCACACGGGCGGCGCTCCTGCCCTCTTTGCCTATCGAGATCGCCTCTTGAGCCGGTGATCGTGACAGAGGTCGCGATAGATCCCGAGGATCCGCTCGCCCGAAGTCGACCAGGCATAGTGACGTTGGGCCCTGTTCCGCAGGCGCTCGGCAAGATCACGACGCAGCTCGTCGTCGTCCAGCAGCAGCGCCAACGATTGGGCCAGGGCGTCGCTATCCCTGGCCGCGGCATAGATGCCGTCATCGCCCAGGTACTCGCGGCTCACGGGCAGGTCGAACGCCACCGTGGGCAGCCCCATGGCCATATAGTTGAGCAGTTTGCCGGCCCCCTCGGTGGATGAAAGCTTGGGGGACACGGCCACATCGCCTAGGCCCAGGACGTCGGGCGCCTGCCCATAGGGAACCCGCCCCGTAAAGGTGCATCGCTCGCCGATACCGAGCTGACGGGCCTGCTCCTGATAGCGGTCCACATTCGGGAACCCCGCAATCAGGAAATGCAGGTCATCTCGCTGCCGGCAAAGCGTGGCCGCTGCCTGCAGGAGATGCCCGGTGCCCTGATAGTCCGCCAGCAGCCCCAGATAGACAACGACGGTGCGATCGAGGGGGATCCCCATGGCGGCCTTGTAGGCGCGCCAGGTATCGTCGCGCACAGGCGGCGCGAACACATCGGTGTTTACGCAATCGGGGATATAGCTGATGCGCTCGGGTGCGCACCCAAACTCCCGCTGCAGGAGCTCGGCCGTCTGTTGGGTGCTGGTCAGGATATGGGGCGCTCGACCGTTGATGAACGCCTCCAGCCGGTAAAAGGCACGGTAAGCGCGGCTGTCCCGGCCGACAAAGCCGTGATCCACCATCTCGGCCGTGAGGCTGCCCTGCAGGTCGCACACCAGCGGGCACCGGTGCAGTTTGGAGAGGGCCAGGCCGATCAGCGCGCCCTCGTGCAGGTGGGCATGGATGACATCGGGGCGCCACTGCGGCATGCACAGAGCGGCTCGTGCCCCCAGCAGCACGTCAAAGGCGATCTTGTGACGCGACGAGCCCACCTCATAGCCGGTGCGCCAGGGGATGGGCAGCGTGCGATAGATCGTAAGGCCCTTGGGATCGCGCCCCTTGTGGTACGTGGCGATGGCCACCTGGTGGCCCTGGGATTGGAGATAGCGCGCCTCCTCCAGGATGCGCACATGGCAGCCATAGTCGGCAAAGAACGATGTGGGCGCAATCATCAGGATGTGAAAGGCGCCCTCTCTCTGGTCCGGGACCGGCTCGATCTCAGGCATACCCGCTCCGCCAGAGCCTCCAGCGCAGTTTGGCCAGCTCCCGAAAGGCACGCAGGATCACCCGAGGGTTGGCCCCCGTCTGGCTGCCCGCCACCCGCGGATGGTGGCTCACCGGCTCCTCGACGATGCGAAAGCCGGCGCGCTTCGCTTGCACCAGAAACTCGGCGCTAAAGGTGGCGCCCCGCGAGTCGACCTGGATCGTCTCGATCACCTCTCGGCGGAATAGCTTGTAGGCGCAATCGATATCGCGGGCGGTATAGCCAAACATCAGGTTCACCAGCCAGCTCCAGCCCTGCCCGAAAAAGCGACGAAACCAGGGATCGCTGCGGGCATAGCGATAGCCGATCACGAGGTCGGCCTCGCTCCGGCGCGCCAAAAAGCGGGGCAACTCGTCCAGGGAAAACTGCCGGTCCGAGTCGGTGAAAAAGATCCACTCCTTGCTGGCGGCCCATACGCCGTCGTACACGGCGGCGCCATAGCCCTGATTGACGGGGTGCCGCACCAGCCGCACCCGTGGATCTTGCTCCGCCCTGGCCTCGACCACCTGCGCCGTGGCGTCGCGGCTGCCATCGTCGACCACGATGACCTCCAGGTCGTCGACCAGGGGCCCCACCTCCTGCAATACGAGGTCGATCATGGGGCCGATGTTGTCTTGCTCATTGTAGGCCGGCAGGCTCACGGTCAAACGGAGCGGATCATCCGATCTATTGGGTTGTGTCATGCAATCATGCTCGTATTCGGTACCATCGCGCTGCTACCGCGCTGTTTTCGTCAACACTGATCATCAGCAGCCTGCAGCGCCGCCAGATTGTCGCACAAGGCGACATCGGGTACCAGCGCCAGGGCCGTCTCGTGCCATCGCACCAGGGCCACGACGCACGGGTCGCACCCGGCCTCGGCGCACAGGACCGCGCCGCGCTCGGCATGCTGCAGGTGCGCATGAAAAGGATAGCGCCAACTCGATGGCTCGGCGCTGGCCCAACGTGACAGCCTGTCGCCCAAAAGCACCACAGCCGTGCGGTAGGGCAAGGACAGGCGCCCGTCGGCCTTGCCCACGTCATGCAACAGGGCGGCCACCGCCATCGACGGCGCCACATCGCCCTGCGCCTCCAGGCGCTTGAGTACACACAGCCCGTGGGCACGGTCCCCCGGCGCCATGCGCGCGAACAGCGCCCACTCCCGGGCCGACAGCCGCTGACGAGCGGGCGACTCGTCGATCACGCCGGGACGCAGCGCCACGCGGAGACGCGTCATGCCCTGGCGCAATCGATAGGCCCAGCGAGATCGGGTCATAAGCATGGCATCTCTATGAGCGCCACGAGACGATGGGTCTCGCAACGACGCTACATTCCCAGGATGAAAAAGGCCAGACTATAGGCGGGCTGCCCCACCAGGTTCCACAGAATATTCAACCGCAGGAACTGGGAGAACAGGATCAATCCAAAGAGCAGCATCATGCCGAATCGATTCCAGCTCTCCAAGGTATTGGCGGCCTGTCGCCCCCACTCGCTGCGCGTCAGGGCCAGTAGCCCAATCAGCACGCTGTAGCCATCCAGGGGCGGAATGGGCAGCAGGTTAAAGAGAGCGATCACCAGATTGATCAGCATCACCGTGGAGAGCAGGTTTGTCAACCACGGCACGGACAACATGGCCGCCGGCCCCACGATATCCGGGCCCACCCGCAGAATCAGGCCCACGACAACCGCCACCGCCACATTCGACAGCGGCCCCGCCACAGCCACCAACGCGTTGCCCACACGCGGTCCAAAGCGCAGGCGATAGGGCACCACCGGCACCGGCTTGCCCCATCCGATCCCCAGCCCCGTGAGCGTGGTGATGAACATCATCACGGTGCCCAGCGGGTCCAGGTGCACCAGGGGATTGAGCGACACCCGGCCATAGCCCGATGCCGTCGAGTCCCCCAGTCGAAGAGCCGCCCAGGCGTGGCTAAACTCGTGCACCGTGATGGCAACCAGCAACGCAAACAGGGTATAGACGATCCCAAGCCCAGAACCGGCTTGAAGCAATAGGAATGCGACCAGGATCGCTCCCACAATGAGCCAAAAGATCCAATCCTGGCCCATACGCCGTACAATAGGAGATCGAGTATAGTTCATAATACTGTGATTATACCATAGATTCTGTGCTCGATGAATCGCCGCCCGTTTGCGCCGCGGCGATTCCGACCAGACCTGATGGGCGAAGCATACTCCCTGGTTGGCGCATCCCTGCGTCCGAACGACTCTGCACGCTGAGCCCGGGGCACTCTCGTCGCCAGGCCACCGACACACATGGGGAAACGAGCCAGACCACAATGCCGGAATTTGACCCCTCCACAGAGTTGCGTATACTACCTCCTTGGTGCCTCTTGACCGCAGGAACAGTTGCGGTATAATAAAGAACGCCAAGCCGACGTAGCTCAACGGCAGAGCAACGGTTTTGTAAACCGTCGGTTGTGGGTTCGACTCCCTCCGTCGGCTCAGGTTGGCACCGTACAACATATCGTGGGCAGATACCCAAGCGGCCAAAGGGGACTGACTGTAAATCAGTTGGCACAGCCTTCGGAGGTTCGAATCCTTCTCTGCCCACCTCGTACCCAGCATAGGCTGCCCACGTAGCTCAGGCGGTAGAGCACATTCTTGGTAAGAATGAGGTCATGGGTTCAAGTCCCATCGTGGGCTCCATAGATCAGTGTCGGGCGGCTCACCCGCTCTCTTCAGGAGGTTGGTTGGATGGCAAAGGCAGTATTTGAGCGCACCAAGCCCCACGTAAACGTGGGAACGATCGGGCACGTAGACCATGGCAAGACAAGCTTGACCGCGGCCATCACCAAAGTGCTGGCGATGCGGGGCGAGGCCAGTTTCCTGGCGTATGACCAGATCGACAACGCGCCCGAGGAAAAGGCGCGCGGTCTGACCATCGCGATCTCGCACGTCGAGTACGAGACCGAGAACCGCCACTATGCCCATGTGGACTGCCCGGGCCACGCCGACTATATCAAGAACATGATCACCGGCGCCGCCCAGATGGACGGCGCGATCCTGGTGGTGTCGGCCCCCGACGGCCCCATGCCCCAGACCCGCGAGCACATCCTCCTGGCACGCCAGGTTGAGGTGCCCAGCATGGTGGTGTTCCTGAACAAGGTCGACATGATGGATGACGAGGAGCTGCTGGAGCTGGTGGAGCTGGAGCTGCGCGAGCTCTTGAGCGACCACGGCTTTCCCGGCGACGACATCCCCATCGTGCGCGGGTCGGCGCTAGAGGTCCTGGAGAGCGACGCTGACGACATTGACGCGCCCGAGTATGCCCCGATTCTGGAGCTGATGCGGGTGGTGGACGAGTACATCCCGACGCCGGAGCGCGACGTGGATCGTCCCTTCTTGATGCCGGTGGAGGACGTATTCGGCATCAAGGGCCGTGGCACGGTGGTCACGGGCCGCATCGAGCGTGGCCAGGTGCACACGGGCGACCAGATCGAGATCGTGGGTCTGCGTCCGGACACCCGCACGACGGTGGTCACCGGGGTCGAGATGTTCCGCAAGACCCTGAACGAGGGCCTGGCGGGGGACAACGTGGGTTGTCTGTTGCGCGGCATCAACCGCGACGACGTCGAGCGAGGCCAGGTGCTGGCCAAGCCAGGCTCGATCACGCCGCACACCCGCTTCCGTAGCGAGGTGTACGTGCTTCGCAAGGAAGAGGGCGGGCGACACACGCCGTTCTTCCCCGGGTACCGTCCCCAGTTCTTTATTCGGACGATGGACGTGACCGGCGAGGTGATCTTGGACGAGGGTGTCGAGATGGTGATGCCCGGCGACAACGCCAACCTGACGGTCGAGCTGATCGTGCCGGTGGCGCTGGAAGTGGGTTCGCGGTTTGCGATCCGAGAGGGTGGCCGCACCGTGGGTGCGGGCGTGATCACCGAGATTGTCGAGTAGACTGAAGGAGGAGGGACGCTGGGCACAAGAGCCCATGTGTCTGATAGAATATGGCAAAACGAGCAGATCGCATCGTCATCACGCTGGCATGTACCGAGTGCCGCGAGCGCAATTACACGAGCGAGAAGAACCGCCGCAATGATACGGCGCGCATCTCCCTCAACAAGTTTTGTCGGCGCTGCCGCAAGCATACCGAGCATCGGGAGCAGCGTTAGCATATCGCAGGCGAGTAGCTCAATTGGCAGAGCAACGGTCTCCAAAACCGTAGGTTGCGGGTTCGATTCCTGCCTCGCCTGCCTGTAACATCGTTTACCAGACACCGTACCAGACGCACCATCGCGCATCGGAGCCAGGACAAGACGGTGGCCGAATCTGGCATACGGTGTCTCTAATTGTACGCACCCATTCGCGCTGGCGCGATTCGCAAGGAGCCATGACACATGGCAAGAAGCAGAGCCATAAGAACCGAGAAACGCGACAAGCGGCAGAACCGGATCGTGCGCTATCTGCGGGAGGTTCGGGCCGAGGTCAGCAAGGTCGTGTGGCCCTCGCAAAGGGCGACCATTAACCTGACCGGCGTGGTGTTGGCCACGATGGTCGTCATGAGCGTCGCTCTGGGCCTCGTAGACTGGATCTTTACCAGATTGTTTGCTTTGATCATCGGCTAGGCGTGCACATTGTCGGATGAGACAGCAGAGAGAGTGATCATGGATCCCATGCAAGAGGACTCTGGCCTGGATCAAGAGCAAACGACGGACCCCGCTGCGGAGGAACTGTCGCTGCCTAACGATATTGATGAGCAGGATGCCGACGAGGCGTCGGCCGACGAGGCGTCGGTCGAGGAGCAGGATGCCGAAGCTTTGGCTGAGGATGCCGACGGAGCGTCGGCCGACGAGACGTCGGGCGACGAGTCCAAAGAGGACGGTGAACCCGGCGCCTGGTATGTGATCCATAGCTACTCGGGCTATGAGAACAAGGTCAAGCAGAACCTTGAGCAGCGCATCGAGTCTATGGATATGCAGAACAAGATCTATCCGCCAGAGGGCGTCAGCGAGGCCGTCGTCGTGCCGACCGAGGAAGAGGTCGAGATTCGCGAGGGCAAGCGTCGCACCCATAGCAAGCGCGTCTTTCCCGGGTACATCCTGGTGCACATGATCCTCGATGAGGAGTCATGGTACGTGGTGCGCAATACGCCCGGCGTCACCGGCTTTGTGGGTTCGGGCACGCGCCCCATGCCTCTCAGCCAGGAAGAGGTCGACAAGATCCTGGCGCGCATGAAGGCTGACCAGCCGCGCATCAAGGTCGATTTTCGCGTGGGCGAGACGGTGCGTATCATCGAGGGGCCCTTTGCCGATTTCATGGCCATGGTGGACGAGATATACCCCGAGCGTGGCAAGATACGCGTGCTCGTATCCTTCTTTGGCCGGGAGACCCCTGTCGAGATGGACTTTATGCAGGTGGAAAAGATCTAGGGGCACATCCATCCCCCTAGCAGTTATTTCAACGAGGTAGAATTGCATGGCAAAAAAGCTCATGGCCATCGTCAAGCTGCAGATCCAGGCCGGCAAGGCCAACCCGGCGCCGCCCGTGGGCCCCGCATTGGGCCAACACGGCGTGAACATCATGCAGTTCTGCAAAGAGTATAACGCCCAGACCCAGGCCCAGGCCGGCATGGTCATCCCGGTCGAGATCCAGATCTACCAGGATCGCTCCTTTACCTTCCAGACCAAGACGCCGCCCGCCAAGGACCTGCTGCTCAAGGCCGCGGGCGTGCCCAAGGGTTCGTCCGAGCCCAACACCCAAAAGGTGGGCACGGTCACCCGGGATCAGGTGCGGGAGATCGCCGAGATCAAGATGCCCGATCTGAACGCGACGGACATCGAGGGCGCCATGCGCCAGGTCGAGGGCGCCGCCCGCAGCATGGGCATCATCGTCACAGACTAGTTGACCGCATTTGTGGGAGGGCGGCCACGAGCTGCCCGATAGCACCACCAGGAGAAAGAAATGGCATCCAAGGGAAAAAGGTACGCAGAGGCTCGCCAGAAGATCGATCGTACCCGAGAGTACACGTTGGAAGAGGCGGTAGCGATCCTCAAGAGCCTTCCGACCGCCAAGTTCGACGAGACGGTCGAAGTCCACATGAACCTGAATGTGGACGTGCGCCAGGCCGATCAGCAGGTACGCAGCACCGTGATGCTGCCGGCGGGCACCGGACAAGAGGTGCGCGTTCTGGCGCTGGTCGAGGGCGAGGCCGTGCAGGCCGCCACCGACGCCGGGGCTGACTATGTCGGCACCGACGAGTACATCGAGCAGATACAGGAAGGCTGGCTCGAGTTTGATGTCGCCGTCGCAATCCCCCAGGTGATGGGCAAGATTGGGCGGTTAGGGCGCGTCCTGGGACCGCGCGGGCTCATGCCCAACCCCCGCGCCGGCACCGTGGTGCAGGCCGAAGACATTGGCGCCGCCATCGAAGAGCTCAAGCAGGGGCGCGTCGAGTTTCGCACCGATCGTACCGCCAACCTGCACATTCCCCTGGGCAAGCTGAGCTTTTCCGAAGAGGACCTGATGCGCAACTTGACCGCCGTCATGGATGCCGTGGTCGCAGCGCGACCCGCGGCTGCCCGTGGCCGGTACATCCGCCGCGCGGTGCTCACCTCCACCATGGGCCCTGGCATCATCCTGGATACATCGAGCCTCGTGGCCAGGCGAGCGGCTGCCGACTAGTACCTAATCGCATAATACAAGCAATCGCATAATACAACTCGATCCCGCCAAAGACAGCAGGCGCGCACAGGCGCTTAATCTCCTGCCGAGGCAAAGACAGGGTACCCATCGCAGAGTCTTTGCACCATTTTGGCGCGAGGCTCTGTTTTTTTTCATGTAAAGGAGGTCAGGTAACTTGGCTCTAACCAGAGAACGCAAAGTTGAGCTCGTTCAAGAGTATGGAGACAAGCTCGGTCGCGCGCAGGTGGCGATCTGGACGCACTATCGCGGCATCAGTGTCGAGCAGATGACCCTGCTGCGCCGCCAGGCCCAGGATGCCGGCGCTGAGGTGGTGGTCGTCAAGAATACGTTGATCCGTCGGGCGCTGGAAGAGAGCGGCAAGCCCTACGACCCCGAGGTCATGACGGGCCCCTGTCTCGTGGCATTTGCCTATGATGACATTGCCCCGGCCGCCAAAGTTATTGCCGATTATGCGCGCGGCAGCCAAGAGCGCCTGCGTATCGTTGGCGGTATCATCGGCGACCGGCTCGTCAGCCCGCAGCAGGTGCAATCGCTCACCGACCTGCCCTCGCGCGAAGAGTTGCTGGCCCGCGTGCTCGGTGGCGTCCAAGCGCCCGTCAGCGGCCTTGTCGGCGTGCTCTCGTCCGTCCTGCGCAGCATCGTCACGGTGGTCAACGCCCGCGCCGAGCAGCTCGAAAGCGCAGAGGCCTAGTTCGCAAATTCTGTCCGTGCCCTAGTCGTGGTTCTACATCATGGGAGGTCCCAAAATGACGCAGGAAGAACTGATTGAAGCCATCGGTAATATGACAGTGCTCGAGCTCTCCGAGCTGGTCAAGGCGCTCGAGGAAAAGTTTGGCGTGAGCGCCGCCGCGCCGGTGGCCATGGCCGCAGCAGGCCCCGCAGCCGCCGCAGCCGCCGCCGAGGAAGAGGAAGAGCAGACCGAGTTTGACGTCGTGCTGACGGGCGTGGGCGATCAAAAGATCCAGGTCATCAAGGTCGTGCGTGAGCTGACCTCGCTGGGTCTGCGAGAGGCCAAGGCCGTTGTGGACGAGGTGCCCTCGGACGTGCTCAAGGCCGTGGAAAAGGACGCCGCTGAGGCCGCCAAGGCGCGCCTGGAAGAGGTCGGCGCTGAGGTTTCGGTGCGCTAGTTCTGCTCGAAACAGGCCCCGGGGGGCGGGATGCCCGCTCCCCAGGGCTGCGGCTGTCACTCATCAGAGCTGGCAGCCAGTTTTCTTTCTGAGGTGTTCGTTTTGCAGGCCGGGCAGCGATAGTAGGGGCCATAGCGGCCCTCTCGCTTTTCCAGCGGCGATTCCCCACACGCAGGACAGGCCACATCCACCGTCTCGACCTTGCCCCTGCCCCGCCCCTTGCCCTTGAGCCCCAGCTTGGCCAGCGAATAGTTCTTGACGCACTTATGGCAGTGGAGGTACTCGCCAAAGCGGCTCTTTTTCGCATCCAACGGCTGGTGCCCACACTCCGGGCAGGCGGTCTGCTGCGCAAGCTGCTTGATATGGTCGCTCAGGATCGGCCGCGTGCTACGGCACTTGGGATAGTTCTCGCACCC
>SKRJ01000262.1 GCA_007118555.1 Anaerolineae bacterium
GATGGCGTGATCCTGCTCTCGCTGACGAACGTGGACCCGAACGCCTCCGTACCGCTGCGCTGCGAGCTGGCGGGCCAGCGCCCCGTGGACGTGACCGGCGAACTGCTCACGGCCGAGGCGATGGACGCCCACAACGATTTCGACGCGCCCGAAGCCCTGGCGCCCACGTCGTTCGACGGCGCCACCCTCGACGAGCGCTATCTGGACGTGACCCTGCCTGCCAAGTCGGTGGTGACGCTGCGGGTGCGCTGCGCCTAAGGGCAGCGCCTAAAGGCGGGACGCCCGGCCATTTGGCCCGCGATCTGGCCCGCGAACCATCATTGGCTCGCGGGCCAGGCGCTATCCCCGTCTCACGCTGGCCCCAGCTCCAGCAGCGACACGGCGTGCACCGGCATTCCAAATGACAGCTTGACGCGCCCATCGTGCAGCATCCCCGGCTGGGGCGGCTCGAGGAGCTCCAGCCCCTGGCGGGCCATGATGGCCTCGCGTTGGCCGGGCGCCGGATACATGGGCCGGCCCTGGCGCACCCACTCGGCGTAGGCGTTGCTGTGGGCGCCATCGATGCGATAGTGGCGCAGAACCAGCCCCTCGGTCTCGAACGGCAGGTTGGCGATCTCTAGCGCGATCTCGCGCTCTTGCAGCGTCGAGCCGTCCATGTGGCCCTGATCATGGTGGCAATAGAGCAGCACCTGCAGAGCGCGCTCGCCGCCCAGGGTGGCGAACCCGTCGACGTCGGCGGGCGCATCGCTGCCCCAGGCGTCGGCATAGGCGCGGGGGTCCTGGGCGCCGGTGCTGGTCAGGCGCACGAGCCGGTGGCCCAGGCGGGCGTACATGCGGAACAGGTTGAGTATCGGTTTGTCGATGCCCTGGGTGCGGAACGTCCGGGTGCCCTCAAAGCAGCGCTCGCCGACGAACAGGAATGCCCAGGACAGCAGCTTGAGGTCCCAGCTCTGCTCGGCGGCGTACTCGCTCAGCTTGTGAAAGGCCGTGGCCACATAGCTGGGATAGTACTCGGTGTTGCGAAAGTTGAGGTTGGCATTGTCCCAGGCGCCGCCGGCAGCCCAGCCGTCGGGGTCGACCTCGGAGAGCACACATTCCAGCTCGGCCAGCCCCTCGTAGCGGGCGATGATCTCGTAGCCCACCTGCACGGCGTCGAGCAGGCGCTGGACCGAGGGCGGCTGCTGGGGCCGGTGCCAGGGATCGGCGCGGTAGCCGCCGCCCTTGGCGTGAAACGTCGTGAAATCGAGGGCCGTGCCGCGCTCGCCGGTCACGTGGTTGGTCCCCGACGTGCAGTGGGCCAGGAAACGGTCCAGGTACTCGTCCGAGTGGCTCCCGTGCCGGGGGTTGGTGGTGCCCGGCCCGCCCACCCGCGCCGTGGGGCAGGCGGCCTTGACCGCCGCCACGGTATAGTCGTACAGTTTGCAGAACTCGTCGATACTGCCCTTCCAGTAATAGTCCAGGTCGGGCTCGTTCCACAGCTCCCAGTACCAGGTGTTGACCTCATCCACGCCATAGCGCGCGACACAGTGCCGCACCAGCTCGTACACCAGGTCGTGCCAACGGGCATAGTCCTTGGGCGGGCAGGCCCACCCATAGCGCTGGTACTGCTCCATGCGGCCACCGTCCGCGGTCTTGTCGTACAGGCGCGGGTCGGCCAGATCCTGGGGCATGAACCCCAGCTCGACGAACGGCTTGAGCCCGTGGCGCAAAACCGTGTCGAGGATCAGGTCGACGATGGTCCAGTCATAGTGGGGCTGGCCGTCGTCGTCCTCGCGGTAGGCGTTGGTCGAGCCCCACTTGTAGAACCCGTGGGCGTTGCCAGTGCAGAGCAGGTGGTGGCAGCGCACATAGTAGGGCCGCTCCTGGAACGCGCCGAACTCGGCCAGGAGCGCCTGCCCCTGGGGGGTGTAGGTATAGTTGCACTCGTCATAGCCGATATAGGTCCAGGCGCGGGGCAGCTCGCCGAGCCAATCGCCGGCATCGACGGTGACGCGGACCGGATCCAATGCGCTTGTGGACATGGTCGCTCTCCCCTCGCTGAACGGGCGGCAACGCAACGCCAGTTTGCTGGATGGCGGGCGCCGCTACTCAAGGCGGCGCCCATAGTGCCTCAAAATCACCCGTTCACCTGCTCCCAGCAGGCCTGCAACGCCTGGGTGGCCGCCCGGATCAGGAGCTCGTCCGATTCGGGCAGGATGGTCAGGCCGTGGACGCTGCCCCGCGCCGCCTGGATCTCGTACCCGCCGGCGGGCACTTCCTTGGCGGTGGGGATATAGCCCGCCGAGCCGTTGGTGTGGCTGATGGCGATGGTGTGCGCAAAGGGTGAGGCCTCGACCACCGCCTGCCCGATCTCGACAAAGATCTCGCCCGGCATACCGATGATGGCGCTCTCGCCGATCACCAATGCCTGCACCTCGATAGGGATGCTAAACTCGCTCTCGCCCGCGACCAGGGCCGCCACCAGCCCCCGGGCATGGTTGAGCTTTCGATGATCCCACCAGTCCAGAGCCATGGCCTCGTCCACATCGTCGCCGCCGGCAGCCTCCCGGGCCTTTTCCATCACTTGGGCCGCATGGGCCTCGAGCTCGGCCAGCGCCTCCTGGGCCTCCTCCAGCGGGGGCGGCGCCTCGGTCTTGAGGTCCACAACGACGCTGGCCAGGGCCAGGGGCCGGTCGTGCACCATGTCGGACACCTCGTAGGCGGCCTGGGCAGCGGCGCACCCCAAGCGCAGGCCGTGGCTCTCGGCATGCTCGAACTCGCCCCGGGGATAGGGGTTGATGTCGCCGCTGCACCCCGCGATATAGAGGGCATAGGCGCTGGGCACCTGCCGCTCTACAGCGCGCTTGGCAAAGCCGATATAATCGGCGGTATAGAGCATGTTGCGCTCGGTCAGCGTCGTGCCGTGGGCCGCATAAGCCATGAGGATGGCCAGGGGCTCGCCGGTCTCCAAGCTGTCCAGGCGGATGACGTCGGTATAGGGCTGGGTGGGCCCCTCGGGGTTGACCCCCAGGATGACGCCCTCGGGCGTGCGTTCCCGGCGGTTGGCGGCAATGTCACAGTCCTGCCGGCCATAGCCCACGCGCACGGGCTCGGCATTGTCCTTGGCCTGGGCCAAGGCACTCGCCATCTGGGCCACCGCCACGGTGGAATAGGCCTCCATGAGCTCGTCGGCGCCGTTGCGCAGCCAGAGGGTGGTGTGGGGACCGCCGTGGGTGTGGGACATGGACACCATGATGTTGGGCCCGGGCACGCCCGACAGCTCTTCTGCCGCCGCGCGAATGCGGGCCGTCCCCTCCGTGCCGGTATCGATCAGGTCGGCGGTGATCAGGCCGACCTCGTTCTGGCCATCGCTCACATAGAGGGCCACCGTTTCCAACTCGTCATACACGCCCTCGGCGCCGGTCTTGCGGCTACCATAGCCGGACATGAGCATGCCCAGCGGCGGTGTAATGGTGGCACTGGCCACCCCAGCCATCATCTGAACCATCATAGCCTCCTTGTTCCTCATTGTGTATAGCGTTCGGGCAAGCGCCCAGGTCAGAGCAACGATGCTGCCTCGCGATCGAGAAAGAGGGCGCAATCGGGATGGGTGCGCAGGATCGAGGCGGGCCTCTCGGGGCCGATCTCGCCCATCAGCGTGTCGCGCACCGCCTGGGCCTTGCGCTCGTCGGGCACCGAACACACGATGGTGCCGCTCTTGAGAATCTGCTGGATGCTCATCGAGATCGCCTGCCCCGGCACGTCCTCCAAGCTGGCGAACCAGCCCTCGCCCATTTGCTGGCGACGGCAGGCCTCGTCCAGCGTCACGACGATATAGGGCTCTTCCGTCTCGAAGTCGGCGGGCGGGTCGTTGAACGCCAGGTGCCCGTTCTCGCCGATGCCCACCAGCGCCACGTCGATGGGATGGGCGCGGATCAGGTCGCCCAGCCGTTGGCATTCCTGCGCGGGATCGGGGGCATCCCCCTGTACAAAGTGAGCCGCCTTGAGCCCGCCGGTCTTGTCGACAAAGCGCTCCTGCAGATAGCGGCGAAAGCTGGCGGGGTGCGACGCGGGCAGGCCAATGTACTCGTCCAGGTGAAACATGTTGACGAGCGACCAATCGATCTCGTGCGCCAGCAGGTGCTCCAGCGTGGCAAACTGGCTGGCCCCCGTGGCCAGGATGATGTTGGCGACCCCACGCTCGGCCAGGGCCTGCCGGATCCCGATCGCAGCCCGAGCGGCCGCGGCGGCCCCCAGAGCATTCCCGTCCTCGAAAATGTGCTGCTCCACTATGCCTCTCCTCTCTCGTCCATGACGATAAAGCGGTTGGTCTCGCGATCATGGGCCACGCGGGCGGGCGTCTGGTGCCCCCGCCATGGCCGCCCCAGCAGCGCCAGCGGGTTGCGGTAGCCGGCGCGTACAATGTCCTCGGCCCCCATCAGGCCGCGCTCCAACAGCCAGTTGGCGCAGCGCAGCAGCGTAAACGACGAGCCTACCAGATGGCCCTGATCGAGGTTGTAAAAGCGGCCCTCGGGCGTCAGAATGGCGCGGTTGCCCAGCGCGTCATAGGTCCCGGGCGGACACCCGGCGATGGGCGCGGCGTCGCTGGTCAGGATCACCCCCTCGACGCCCTTGCAGCGCAAGATGACGCGCACCACATGCGCGGGCAGGTGGTGGCCATCGGCGATGATCAGGGCCAGCAGGCGGTCCTCGGCCAACCCCGCCAGCAGGGGGTTGTCATGGCGGGGCACGGTGTTGGGCATGCCGTTGCCCAGGTGCGTCAGAGCTCGGGCGCCCGCATCAGCCAGCCGGGCCAGATCGTCGGGCGTGGCCAACTGGTGCCCCAGGGAGACCACGATGCCCTGCTCGACAAGCGCCCGGCAGAGCTCCGCGGCCCCGTCCGCCTCGGCCGCCAGGGTCACCATGCGGATGTGGCCCCGCGCCCAAGCCTGCATGCGCTCGAATGCCTCTGGCGACGCGGGCCGCACGTGGGCCGGATCGTGGGCGCCCACGGCCCCGGGTTGATCCGAGAGGAATGGCCCCTCGACATGAATGCCCAGCAGTCGCCCCGCGAACTCGTCCGCCTCGATGCAGTCGGCCAGGAGGGCGAGATTGGGGCGATAGACGGCGTTCGGCGCGGTGATCACCGTCGGCAGGAACGCCGCGGTCCCCTGGCGCAGGAGCTCACGGCAGGCATGGGCGCAACGCTCCGGCGTCAGGGCGGGATCGGTAAAGTCAACGCCCAGATAGCCGTTGACCTGCAGGTCGACGAATCCCGGGAACGCGAGCTCGTGCGTGGTTGAGTCCATCCTGCTCATCTACAGCACGCCCGCGACAGCCTTCGCGGCAGCGTCCATGCGCTCCAGCGTCGTGTCGATGTCGTCCAGGGTGTGGGCCGCCGAGTAGCCGTGGTGGGGCGAGCCCTGGGCCAGGAACAGGCCGCGCTCCAGGC
>SKRJ01000183.1 GCA_007118555.1 Anaerolineae bacterium
CAAAGGAGGATCCGCCTCACGGACGCCCGGCGCAGAGGCGCTCGTCGGATCGGCGGGCGTCTCGGGGGGGCGGCAGGCCACCGTGGTAACCAGCAGGAGCGCGGTGAGCAGAGCGATTCGGATGGCGGAGTGAGGGAATGGATCTTGTATACGCATCTCGTTGCCCCCTTGGCGATGGACGCCCGGTCTGTATCGATTCCACGATCATTATACGCCAAAGCGTGCCCGGCGCGCCCCCCGTGTGACCAGGCGTTGCCCTGTCCGTACAGGGGAGCGTGGGCTAGGCCAAATGGCCAGCTTTCCTATGCGCACGAATGCTTAGGAGTTGACAGGCCCGGTTCGCGACCCTACAATAAAAGCAGACAAGCGTTGCGCCGCAGGGTGTGACTCCGGATTCATCATCAAGAGGTGGCATTGTGTCGTCCAAGCCCAAAAAGAAGCCGACTCTGCAAGGGCTGTTGCTACGCCATTGGGCCCTATTGATTGTACTCGTGTTATTGGTAGATATGGGGCTGGCGATACGCAAGATCATACAGGGAGGCCTGTCGGATAACGTATATCTGCTTGCCACGCTGTTCACCAACCTCATCTTTATCGCCATCATCCTGTCGATCCGCTATATCATTATCGGGGGCCTCATGCGCGGCATTCGACAGGGGATGGAGCAGCCGTCCAGCAACAAAGAGGCCACCAAGGCCGATCATGTCGTCTCGAACGTAGGGCGCACCACGGGACGCTATGCCGGGATGGCCGGGCGCGTGTTCAAGCAGGGTGCGCGCAAGGCAGGGCGGGTAACCCGGGTTGGAGCCTCGATGCTCCAGGGGTCCAGGGCCCCGGCCAAGGACGAGAAGCAAAAGAGCAACTCGGCCCCCTCCGAATGCGCCTAGGGAGCGGCCTGGCTCCCTGCCACTCACCATAGCATCAGATCATTGGGAGGGCCAGGATGCGTCGAACCAAGATCGTTGCCACCATTGGGCCGGCTACCGACACCCCGGAGCGGGTTCGCGAGATGATCGCGGCGGGGGTGGACGTGTTCCGGCTCAACTTTTCCCACGGCACCCACGAGGACCATGCCCGCTATATCGGCATGGTGCGTCGCGAGGCCCGGGAGATAGACCGGCCCGTGGCGCTGCTACAGGATCTGCAGGGCCCCAAGATCCGCACCGGTCCCCTCGTTGACAACCAGCCCGTCCAGCTCGTCGACGGCCAGCAACTGGTCATTACCACCGAGTCCATCGAGGGCAACGCTCAGCGCATCAGCACCAACTATCCCCATCTGCCCCAAGACGTTTCCCCGGGCGACCGCATCCTGATCTCGGATGGTCTGATCGATACCCGTGTGGTAGAGACCACCCCGACCGAGGTGATCTGCGTCGTGATCCATGGCAACGAGCTGCGGGCTCGCCAGGGGCTCAGCCTGCCGGGCGTGGACATCAGTTGGCCCAGCATCATGCCCAAGGACCTGGACGACCTGGCGTTTGGTCTGGCCCAGGGCGTGGACTATGTCGCGATCTCTTTTGTGCGCCAGGCCGGCGATGTGCTGCGGGTCAAAGAGGCGATACGCGAGGCCAAGGGCGACGTGCCCGTCATCGCCAAGCTGGAAAAGGCCGAGGCCATCGAGGCCCTGGACGCCATCATTCAGGTGGCCGATGGCATCATGGTGGCGCGGGGCGATATGGGCGTCGAGATCTCGCCCGAAAGAGTGCCGGTGCTCCAAAAGGACATTATACGGCGGGCCAACAATGCGGGGGTGCCGGTGATCACAGCCACCCAGATGCTCGAGTCGATGATATCAGCACCCCAGGCTACCCGCGCCGAAGTGAGCGATGTGGCCAACGCCATCCTGGATGGTAGCGACGCCGTCATGCTCAGCGGCGAGACGGCCATCGGCGCCTTTCCGATACGGGCCATCCGCATGATGGACCGCATCGCCGATGCTGTCGAAGAGCTGGCCATCGCCCGCCATCACGAGCAGCATCAGTATGCCTTTGACGAGTTCTCGTCGATTCCCCAGGGTATCGCTGCTGCCGTAAGCGCCCTGAGTCGCACATTGCCCCTGGCCGCCGTGTGCGTCGTCACGCGCTCGGGCAGCACGGCCCGCCTCGTCTCTACCTATCGCCCCGATCTCCCGATCCTGGCCTTTACCCCGCTCGAGAGCACCTACCAGCGCCTGAGCCTGCTCTGGGGTGTCACGCCCATCAAGACCGAGTTTGCCAGCACCGAGGCCGAGTACTATGACATGGTCGAATCGGTGTTGCTGCGCATGGGCTATGCCCAGGCAGGCGACAATGTGGTCATCACCGGCGGGCATCCCATCACCCAACAGGGGCCGACCAACTTTGCCAAGGTGCTGACCCTGGGAACGCGATCCCAACGCTAGAGCAACCTCCCGCTTCCTTGTGCGTATAGCGATTGATCGCCAACATACACCTATCCATGCTGGGTGTAGTGTGCTAGAATGGAGGATAAGGGAGCAGTTATGAGCACATTGGGTAACATCGTCTGGCTGATCTTTGGAGGGCTGATCTCCTCCGTACTCTATTTTCTGTTTGGGGCAGTACTCTGCCTGACCATCGTGGGCATCCCCTTTGGCATGCAAGCGATGCGACTTGGCGTGGCAACGCTATCCCCCTTTGGCAAGAGGGTCGTGGGCCGCGAGCGCCAGTCCAGCCTGGCCATCGTGTTCGATGTCATCTGGATAGCCCTCTTTGGCTGGGAGATCGCCCTGGTGCACCTGGTCATGGCGGCGATTCTCGCCATCACGATCGTAGGATTGCCCTTTGCCAAGCAGCACATCAAACTGATACCGGTAGCTCTGTTCCCGTTCAATCAGAAACTGGTCTGATTCCGGGCCCACCGGCCGTATTCGAGAAGAGGAAATGAGCATGAACGATCCGAAACCACGCAAAGAAGAGATGCGCATCGACGGCGAAAAGATCACAGGCAAGGTCAAACAGACGTTCGAGGAAGGCATCCATACCGAAGAGATCAAGGTGCAGGGTGACCAGTTGCTGGCCAAGGTCAAGGAACTGGTGCGGGCCGGCAACGTGCGTCGCATCATTATCAAGAATACCCAGGGAATACGGGTGCTCGAGGTCCCTCTGACCCTGGGCGTGGTAGGTGCCGTGATGTTGCCGGTATGGGCCGCCATTGGCGCCGTCGCGGCATTGGCCGCTGACTATACCATCGTCGTTGAAAAAGTGGAGCAAGAGTAGCGAGAGACGCTTGGCTTTCTGCTCAGATACACGAAAGATGAGGGAAAAAGATGGGCATAATCGCGTGGATAATCTTTGGAGCCCTGGCGGGCTGGGTGGCCAGCCTGATCGCCGGCACCAACGAGAGGCAGGGTTGCCTGATGAATATCGTGATCGGCGTCGCCGGCGCTTTTGTGGCCGGCCTGCTGGCAAACCTGCTCTTTGGCGTCGATGTTGTGTTTGACTTTGACATACGCAGCTTTTTGATCGCCGTTCTGGGCGCGCTGCTGCTGCTGCTGATATTCAGGCGTCGGTAGATCGCCCGGCCATCGAGACTTTTTCGGCCCGTGGGCTCCAACCCGCGGGCCGTTGGCGTTGGGGTCGCGGGCGCTTGCCGCCGCCGCGTCCCTCGGCTACCATGTCCGTGGACACGCGATGGATGGCAGCGCGGGAGGAGGTCGCCGTGGATCCCTTTTGGGTCTTGTTGTTGGTCATTATCCTGGTCTCGCTCTGGATTATCTATGCCACACGTCCCGGCAAGCGAGATAAAAGCGAGGGAACCGCCGCGGCCGAGCAGGATGGCGAGCCCGCAGAGCCCCCGGCCAGCATTGCCGCCAACGTCGAGCCCGAGCCGATGGCGGGTCCGCCACCTTCTACAGAGGCTGTGCCGCCACGGCCCCATGTGCCTGTATCGGCGCCCGAACCGAGGGCACCGCGTCCCTCGGCCACCAGCGCCACGAGGCCAGTACACAGGAAACACATTGCTCGCTGCAGACACAATCGTCCACGAGATACCTACTGCGCCCGCTGCCGGCGCGAGGAACACGAGCGCATGTATGGCGATTGGACGTCGGATTGACGGCTGTGTCGCGCCTGGCCCGGTGACCCTGTATTTTGCACTGCCCGGCGTCACCCACGGGATGGACCGCTCGGGTTTGCATCAGACCTTGCCTTGCAGGAGGAACCATGTCGTCCAGAGCCCT
The DNA here is from genome assembly GCA_007118555.1 of Anaerolineae bacterium. Classification (GTDB taxonomy): domain Bacteria; phylum Chloroflexota; class Anaerolineae; order UBA1429; family UBA1429; genus UBA1429. The sequence continues at coordinate 4,178 of SKRJ01000183.1, forward strand.
GCCGCCCTTTACCTATGGAGCCGTCTACTTTCGCAAGTCCAACCCGCCCCGGGAGGACTGGGAGCGCGACTATGCCGTGGCCGCCCAGGATGGCTATAGCGCCTTTCGCCACTGGTTCCTGTGGAGCGCCATCGAGGTGGCGCCCGAGGTGTACGATTGGGCCGACTATGACCGGCAGCTCGACCTGGCCGCCGAGCATGGCCTGCGGACGATCATTGCCGAGATGATCACGGCGGCCCCCGAGTGGGCGTTTACCCGCTACCCCCACGCCCGTTTCGAGACGCGCTCCGGCACCAAGCTGGACAGCACCATGAGCGGCTCTTGTGTCACCGGCGGCTTTCCGGGGCTCTGCCCGGACAACGAGGACGTCCGCGCCCTGGCGGAGCGCTTTCTGCGGGCCCTGGCCGAGCGCTATCGCGATCATCCCGGCATGGGCGGCTATGACATCTGGAACGAGTGCACCTACTGGGACGACGTGTGCTACTGCCCCGCCACGGCAACCAAGTTCCGCCAGTGGCTGCAGGCCAAGTATGGCGACGTGGGCGCCGTCGGCGAGGCCTGGCAGCGCCACAGCCTCACGTCCTGGGAGGACGTCCAGATCCCGCGCCATCTGGGCGCCTATCCCGACGTGCTGGACTGGCTGGCCTTTCGCGTCGACAATGCCTACCGCCTCATGGCCTGGCGTCGCGATGTGATCCGCGAGGTCGATCCCGAGCATCCCATCGTGGCCCACGGCGTGGCCGGTGGCCTGCAGCGGGCGGCCGGGTATGCATCGGACGACTGGCGCGCCGCTGAGCCCGTCGATGCCTATGGCCTTACCTGGATCGCCAGCCGCAAGGGCGACGACCCCTGGCAGCAGTGGCACGCGGTGGACCTCACGCGGGCCGCCTCACGGGGCAAGCCGTTCTGGCACGCCGAGGCCCAGGGCGGGGCCCTCTGGCTCCAGCCCCAGGTGCTCGGCCGGCCCCGCTCTGACGGGCGGATTGCGACGCCCGACGACCTGCGCCTCTGGCACATGCTCTCCTTTGCCGCGGGGGCGACGGGCTTGTTCTATCCGCGCTGGCGCCCGTTGCTGGATGGCCCCCTCTTTGGAGCCTTTGGCCCCTATCGCATGGACGGCACGCGCACATCGCGGTCCGAAATGGCCTCGCGCCTCGCCCATTGGGCCCAGGCGCCGGAGCAGGAGAACCTGTGGCGCTCCCGGCCGGTGCGCGGTGACATCGGCATCATTGTGGTGCCCGA
>SKRJ01000365.1 GCA_007118555.1 Anaerolineae bacterium
GCCGCCCGCTGCGCGATCGCTACCAGGCGGAGCACGGGGGTTGCGGCCCGCTGGTCGAGGACGCCACCCGCATGCTGATCGAGCTGATCGAGGAGACGGCCAACCGCCTGCCCGACAAGGCTGCCAGACTGACACAACGCATCGACATATAGGCTCACCACTCACCGCTCAAGGCGATATTCCAAGGAGCAGAATCCATGAACCAGCGTGTAGAGCGCCTCATCCAGGTGCTTGGCGAACAGGGGCTTGAGGGCATCCTGATCTCGAGCCCGGAGAACCGACGCTACCTGAGCGGCTTTACCGGATCGGCCGGGGTGCTGATCATCACCCCCGACACGGCCAAGCTGGCCACAGACTTTCGCTACTATGAGCAGGTGCGCCAGCAGGCCCCGGATTTCGAGCTGGTCGAGGTCGGCCAGAGGATGGACCCGGCGCTGGCGCAAGAGTTGGCCGGCCTCGGGCTGGAGCGCATCGGGTTCGAGAGCGGCGCCATCACCTATGACACGTACGAGCGCTGGCGCAAGGTCTTTTCCGTCGAGCTCGTGCCCACCACGGGCCTGGTCGAGGGCCTGCGCGCCGTCAAGGACGACCGCGAGCTGGCCGCCATCGCCGAGGCGGTGCGCATCGCCGACGAGGCGCTGGAGCGCATGATGGACGCCATTCGGCCCGGCATGACCGAGCGAGAGGTGGCCTGGGATCTCGAGGTCTATATGCGCACCCACGGAGCCGAGGGCCTGGCGTTCACCACCATCGTGGCGGCGGGCCCCCATGCGGCCATGTCCCACGCCGTGGTCACCGAGCGGCCGATCCAGCGCGGCGAGCCGGTGGTGATCGACATGGGCGCCCGGGTCGACGGCTACTGCTCGGACATCACCCGCTCCTTTTGCGTCGGCGAGGCCGACGAGCGCTACATGCAGGTGTGGAACACCGTGCTGGAGGCGCAGCTCGCCGCCGAGGACCAGATCCGCGCCGGCATGACCGGCGTCGAGGCCGATGCCATCGCTCGCGACATTATCTATGGCGCCGGCTACGAGGGGCAGTTTGGCCACGGGCTGGGCCATGGCGTGGGCCTGGCGATCCACGAAGAGCCCCGCGCCGGTCTGACCGCCACGGGCATCCTGCCCGCCGGCACGGTGCTCACCGTCGAGCCGGGCATCTATATCCCCGGCTGGGGCGGCGTCCGCACCGAGGATATGGTCGTCGTGGGCGAGGAGGGCTGCCGCATCCTGACCGGCGCCCGCAAAGAGGCCGTCGTTCCGGGCCAGTAGCAAGCATGCCCCAGGTACCCGAGGGCCGCGCCATCCGCGTGGCCCTTTTTTATGGCATCTCGACGTCGGCCATCAGCAGCCGCTCGTCGGGCAGCCGCTCTCCCTCGTGTGAAACCGAGAGGCGCTCCCCCGTCGCCTCGTCGTACAGCCCGATCCACAGCCGATAGCGGCCCGGCGCCAGATCCGCGGGCAGCGCCAGAATGATGCGGTCGGCGACGATCTCGCCCGCCGACCAGGCGCTGGTGGGATAGGCCCACAGCATCGGGACGCCATCGTGCTGGGCCACGACCTGCTCGTCGGCGCCCGAGAGATGGACGAACACCTTGTAATCGGTCTGGGGCTGCGTCTCGGCCTGCCAGTAGACGTGAAACTGGACCCGCGAGCCCATCTGCCATTGCGGCTCGAGACGGTCGTGGCCCAAGAGCCGGATCTCGTCCCCAAAGCCGGCGTCTCGCGCGGTGGCTCCGGTGGGGAGCCCCGTAAGCGGCGGCGCCGGAGCCACGCTATAGACGCGATAGATCGGCTCGCCATCCCGGTGAGCATACTCGTTCCATAGGGTCAGCTCGCGACGCGTGCGATAGGCCGCCTCCTCCAGCATCTCCCAGTGGCCACCAAAGGCGGTGTAGGGCTCGGTATGGCGGATGTAGAGGGCCGGGCCCTGCTCGAAACGCCACTCGGCCCAGCGCCTGTACTCGACCCCCGGCTGCTGCGAGTAGGTGAACCCATCCTCGGGAGTGACCCGATTCGCCGTGAGGAGCTGCATGTTGCGCTTGAACCCCCAATCGAGGGCAACGGCCTGCGGCATATCAGTCCGATCAAGATCGTGCCGATCAGAATCGGGCCGATTCTGATCGGCCTGGTCCAGGTCAGCTGCCAGGCGAAAGATGGCATCGGAGAAATGGCCGCGTCCGCCGGTCCGGGCCAGTGTGTCATGGTAGGCCAGGGTCGTGCGCAGGTTGCTGGCCAGCGGGGCCACGATGAGCAGCCCTGCCAGCAGCCCGATGGGCCACGCCGCACGTCGGTGCTCGCGAGCCACATCGAGCAGGCCCACGGCGGCGATCGCGATCAGCGTCTGGGGCCAGGGCCACAGGATGGCCAGGTGCATGGCGCCCAGGCTGCTGATCGTCACGGCGCTCTGGGCGGTGATGGCCACGATCAGGATGGCGAGCAGGGCGACCCTGCGCGGGTGAGCCAACCGTCGCGCCCGCGCCAGACCCAGGATCACGAGCCCTGCGACCAGCAGCGCCGGTAGCATAAGCCAACTGCGCTGCAGCCCGCCCAGGGCATCGGCAAACCAGGCGCCGTCCAGCAGGGCCACGAGATCGGTGGCAAAGCGGACGCGCAGATTGAGCAACAAGCTCAGGTTGCTCACCCCGTACAGCTCGGTCTCGACCAGATTGCGCCTTAAGAGTTGGAGCGTGTCACCGGCGTTCAGCAGGTTGAACACCACAAAGGGCGCCGCTCCCACCAGCGCCGCACCCCCGGCCAGCAGCCACGCACCGATCGACGTGCGCCGGACGGGCCCGAGCCAATCGCGTCGCCCATCGTCGCGCCGCGGCGCCAGCAGGAGCCAGGCCAGCGCCAGCGCGATCGGCAGCCAGACGAACAGGATTTTGGTGGTGAGGCCCAGCCCGAAAAAGAGCCCTGCCGCTATCAGATAGCGCCCGCGAGCGGTCTGGCGCCATCGGTGTAGCGCCCAGATCATGCCCAGTGCCAGCGGCACCAGCGGCAGCGAGATGTAGGCGCCCATGCGGGTCCAAAAGATATAGGCGGGCGACACGGCCAGCAGCAGCGTCGCCAGACCGGCGACGCGCTCGTCGAACAGCGAGCGCACCACCGCCCACCCCACCACTAACGTGACCGCCCCGAGGCCGATGAGCGTGAGGCGCAGCGTGATCACACCCGGCCCAAACAGGGCGAACACGGGTATGAGCAAGTAGGTCGTGGTGCAGCCCACATAGGGCATGACGGTCAGGGGCCACTCGCGGCCCAGCATCTGCACCGTCGAGTACGCATCGAGGGGCTCGCCCAGGACGAACTGCATCGCGGGCGCCGCATCGAGGGCCTCGTCATAGTTGAGGCCCGGCAGGCCAAGCTGGTGGGTCGCCAGCGCCAGATAGGCCGCCAGGGCCAGGAGCAGCAGCCCTCGCCAGGCTCGGGTTGGACGATATGGCGTTGCGTCGTGGGCCACGATCCGCCTCTGAGCGTGCAAGGGTGACAGGGACATGGGGCGCATTCTAGCCGGGGAGGCCCCGAGCGTCAACGCGGCACAACGGGGTGCTACCGTGCTATCCCGGCGCCCCGCTGTCGGCTATACTGTGCGCGGTGGAAAGGACCGATGACGCCGTGACAGGGGGGCACCATGATGAACGCGCGCGAACGTTTCCTGGCCTGCATGCGTTTCGAGCCGGTGGATCGCCTGCCCAACTGGGAGATGGGCTACTGGGCGGGCACGCTGGACCGCTGGCACGCCGAGGGGCTCCCCCGCCACCCCGAGGGGCCCACGGGCCTGATGCCGGGCGATGGCGTCAAGGGGGAGGGCTTTCCCTGGCGCCGCAGCGAGCCCCGCGATCGGGCCGTCCACCACCACCTCGGCCTGGACGAGGGCCTGGAAAAGATCGACGGCGAGTGGGGCGTCTGGCCGCCCTTTGACCGCGAGATCCTGTGGGAGGACGAGGAGCTGGTCCGCCGCCGCGAGCCCGACGGCACCGTCGTCACCGTACGCAAGGACTCGTCGACCCTGCCCCTCGTCAACTCGTGGCCCGTGGGCTCTCGGGAGGACTGGGAACGCCTCAAGGCCGAGCGGCTCCAAATCCGCATCGACGGGCGGCTCCCAGCCGATTGGGATGAGCAGGTGCGCCAGTACCGGGACCGCACCTGGCCCCTGATCCTGGGCGGGCCCTTTTTGGGCGTGTTCTCCTCCTTGCGCACCCTCATGGGGTTCGAGAACCTGATGTACGCCTTTTTCGATACCCCCGATCTGGTGCACGACATCCTGGCGCACCTCACCGAGCTGTGGCTGGCGCTCTTTGAGGACGTGCTGGCCCAGACCGACGTCGACGCGGCCTACTTTTGGGAGGACATGAGCTACAAGTCGGGCTCTATGGTGTCGCCCCGCATCTTTCGCGCCTTTTTGCAGCCCGTGTACCAACGCATCAACGCCTTTTTCCGCGCCCACGGCATCGACATCATCCTGCTGGACACCGACGGCGCGGTGTGGGACCTGATCCCCCTCTTCTCAGAGTCGGGCGTCACCGGTCTGTACCCGTTCGAGGTGCGCGCGGGCATGGACGTGGCCGCCGTGCGGGCCGCCTATCCCCGCCTGCAAATGATGGGCGGTATCGACAAGACGGCGCTGGTCGCGGGCCGCGAGGCCATCGACGCCGAGCTGGAGCGCATCGCCCCCATCCTGCCCCTGGGCGGCTATGTTCCCGGGGTCGACCATTATGTCCACCCGGAGGTGCCCTGGGAGCACTTTGTGTACTATCGCCAGCGGTTGGCCGAGCTGTTGTAGAGAAAGGAACATGTGCCGTTGCACCGTAGCGAGTATAATGGCCCCGCGGGCGCAGCGGCACTCGGCATCATATGCGACCAGGAGGTTTCCATGAGTCAGTTCACCTATCGCACCGAGACCATCCCCAACACCGAGTGGGAGGCCGTGTACCTCGCGTATGACGGCGACGATCCAGCCACCAGCACCAGCATCGCCTTTTGCCCCGAGCAGGGCAGCAACCTGTTCCGGTTCGCCGTGGGCGGCACCGACTATATGTACGGCATCGGCGACATGGGCGGGCAGACCCGCATCGTGGGCTCGCCGATCCTCTACCCTACGCCCAATCGGGTGCGCGACGCGACCTTTACCTTTGACGGGCGCGTGTTCGAGTTCGAGCCCAACGACGGCACCCGCTTTCTGCACGGCCTGGTGCGCGCCGAGGCGTGGGACGTGGGCGAGCCGGTGCAGGATGACAGGGGCATCTCGATCGAGACCCGCATCCGCTTTGCACCGGGCACACCCTGGTACGAGCGCTTCCCCGTCGAGAACACGCTGTCGCTGGTGTACCGCGTCGAGCCTCGCACGGTGCGGATGGATTTCACCGTAACCAACGACGATGCCGAGCATCGCCTGCCCTTTGGCCTGGCCA
>SKRJ01000243.1 GCA_007118555.1 Anaerolineae bacterium
CGTGGGCGGCGTGCCATATCGATATCCTCCTACACCCCTTGATGTCTGTGGACCTGTATACAGCCAGTATGCACCGTCCCACTCGATATGCCAATCGGCCCGGGTGTTTTTCCACACTCTCAGACGGGGGGCTTTTTGACGGGAATCATCATGCACGGTAGAATAGTAAAGTTGTAAATATCCCGATTGGATCGTTCTCATGTTTGACTCTCTATCGGATCGCATACAAGAGACATTTCGTCAGCTCGCCGGCAAGGGACGCCTCTCTGAGGGGGATGTCAAGCTGGCCCTGCGTGAGGTACGCCTTGCGCTGCTGGAGGCTGACGTCAATTTCCGCGTGGTCAAGGACTTTACCGATCGCGTAGGCGAGCGCGCCATTGGCGAGGACGTCCTGCGCTCCCTGACCCCGGCCCAGACCGTGATCAAGATCGTCAACGAGGAGATGGTAGCGCTCCTGGGCGAGCCGGAGCGGCTCGATCTGGGCGGCAGGCCCCCGGTGGTGATCATGCTGGTGGGCTTGCAGGGCTCGGGCAAGACGACCATGGCCGCCAAGCTGGGCGTGTTCCTGCGCAAGAACGGTCACCGGCCCTTGCTGGTGGCCGCTGACACCTACCGTCCTGCTGCCATCCAGCAGTTGGAGACCCTGGGGCGCGAGGTGGATATCCCGGTGCACAGCGAGGGCGACAAGGTCGCTCCGCCCAAGATCTGCCGCAATGCGACGGCGCGGGCCTCCCGCGAGGGCTATGACGTGGTGCTGCTGGACACCGCGGGGCGCCTGCAGATCGATGACCGCATGATGCAGGAGCTGGAGCAAATCCGTGAGGGCACCAACCCTCGCGAGGTGCTCCTGGTGGTGGATGCCATGACCGGCCAGGAGGCTGTGTCGGTCGCCGACGAGTTCCACAAGCGTGTGAACATCACAGGCCTGCTGCTCACCAAGGTGGACGGCGATGCTCGTGGTGGCGCCGCCCTCTCGGTACGATCGGTAACGGGCGTCCCCATCAAGTTCATGGGTGTAGGCGAGCGCGTGAGCGATCTCGAGGCGTTTCACCCGGATCGGCTTGCGTCGCGCATTCTGGGCATGGGCGATGTGCTGACGCTGATCGAGCGGGCCGAGGCGGCCATCACCGAAGAGGATGCGGCGGCTCTCGAGAAAAAGATGCGCTCGGCCAACTTTACGCTGGAGGACTTTATCGAGCAGCTCCAGTCGGTGCGCAAGATGGGCTCTATCAGCGAGCTGTTGGGCATGATCCCCGGCATGGGGCAGATCAGCAAGCAGATCCCCGAGGAACAGACCGAAAAGGGCCTGGCAAAAACCGAGGCCATCATCAATTCGATGACGCGTGCCGAGCGCCGCGACCCCAAGATCATCAATGCAAGTCGCAAGCGACGCATTGCCCGGGGAAGCGGCACCACCGTCCAAGAGGTCAATCAACTACTGCGTCAGTTCACACAGATGCAGCAGATGATGAAAAAGATGCAGAGCGGCAAGGGCATGCGTTCCATGATGCCGTGGCTGCACTAGCCAGACGTCAGAACCCATTTGGGATCTCACACAAAGGATGAGGATGAGAGTATGGTAAGGATTCGACTGTTTCGAGTGGGCGCCATTCGGCAGCCCAGCTATCGCATCGTGGTCGCAGACCAGCGCTCCCCGCGGGATGGCCGATTCATCGAAATTATCGGCAACTACAACCCGCGCACAGAGCCCGCCACGGTGGTTGTGGATCGAGAGCGGGCGCTCTACTGGCTGAGCAAGGGCGCGCAGCCGACCGAGGCGGTGGCCCGGTTGCTGGAAAAGGAATCGGTCATGGCCATCCATCGCGGCGAGACCACTCTGGAGGCGGTCGAGGGCGCCGACACGGCGGAGCAAGGCGCGGAGGCCACTGAGCCCACGGCCGCAGAACCTGCGGCCGCCGAGGCTGAGGCCGCGAGCGTCTCCGAGTCCGAAGAGGCCGAGCAGGCGGTTGAGGAGTAGCTCGATCGGCGCCACAACAGTCCGTTGCCATGCTCAAGAACGATAGGAGATTCATGCGCGAATTGGTAGAGTTCATGGCCAAAGAGCTGGTGGATCACCCCGAGCAGGTGCGCGTTCAGCAGGTCCGGGGGCGGAGCAACCGCGCCGTGATCTTTAAACTGTACGTGGCCGATGACGACAAAGGCTGGGTGATCGGCCGCAAGGGGCGCGTCGCCAACGCGATGCGGTCCCTGCTGCAGGTGTCGGGCACCATCAACGGCCGCCGGCGAGTGATGCTCGATATCGTATAATGCGGCGACCCTCACGACCCCGCCGCCCAACCCAACGCCGCCCCACGGAGCGTCGCACGACCGATGGTCGTCCGCGCTCCGAAGAGGAACCGAGCTACCTTGTCATTGGCCAGGTAGTGGGGGTACGAGGTCTGGGCGGCGAGCTCAAGGTCCGCATCGAGACCGACGATCCCGAGCGCTTTTTGGATCTAGAGTGGGCTTATCTGGGCGAGGAGCTCGAGCGCAAGCGCGTCAAGAGTGCGCGCCTGTTCAAGGGCATGGCGTTGCTGCGCCTGGTTGGCGTAACGGACCGGGAGGCTGCCGAGGCGTACCGGGGCCAGTATGTGCGTATGGCCGTCGAGGATGCGCCCCCTCTTGCTGAGGACGAGTACTTTGTCTACCAGATCGAGGGGCTGCAGGTGCGCACCGATACCGGCGAGGAGCTGGGGCAAGTGCGCGAGGTCCTGTCGACGGGCGCCAATGATGTGTACGTCGTCATGGGGCCCGAGGGTGAGCTGCTGCTGCCGGCCACGCAAGAGGTGATCCTCGACGTCGATCTGGAGAACGGTGTCCTCACCGTGCACCTTTTGGAGGGATTGCGGTAGACGTTCGGGAGGAGGCGTCTTGAGCGACCTGCGATACTGGATCGGCCTCCAACTCGTCTCGGGGATTGGGCCGGTACGTCTGCGAGCGCTGATCGATCATTTTGGCAATGTGGAAACGGCCTGGCATGCCAGCGCCGTTTCTTTGCGTTCTGCGGGGCTGAATCGTGCGACGGTCGAGCGTTTGCTCTACCAGCGATCCCGGCTGGACCTGCAGGCGGAACTGGATCGCCTCGACCAGTACGGCATACGCGTCCTCACCTGGGATGACCCCGACTATCCCAAGCTATTGCGCGAGATCGACCAACCTCCCCCGGTGCTCTACATGCGCGGTTCCCTGCTGCCTCAGGACGAGTTCGCCGTCGCCTTGGTGGGCACGCGCAACGCCTCGACCTATGGCAAGCAGATCGCCGAGCAACTGGCCGGCGGGCTCGCCGAGAATGGCGTGACCATCGTGAGCGGCCTGGCCCTGGGCATCGATGGCATCGCCCATCGGGCCGCATTGGCCGTAGGCGGGCGCACCCTGGCCGTGTTGGCCTCGGGGCTGGATGATGTGTATCCTGCCCGGCATCGCCAACTGGCCCGCGAGATCGAGGCGTCCGGGGCTCTCCTCTCCGACTATGCCGTGGGCGTCAAGCCCGAGGCGCGCAACTTTCCGCCCCGCAATCGCATCATCAGCGGTCTCTCGCTGGGGACCGTGGTCGTCGAGGCGGGCCAGCGCAGCGGCGCCCTGATCACGCTGCGTTTCGCTCTGGAGCAGGGGCGCGATACCTTTGCTGTACCAGGCAACGTGCTCAATCGTACCAGCTCGGGCACGAACGACGCCATTCAGCGGGGCGAGGCCAAGCTGGTGACCCGGGTGCAGGATATTCTGGAGGAACTCAACCTGGCGATGATCGTGGAGCAGCGTGAGGTGGCCGAGATCGTGCCCGAGAATGCCACAGAGGCGGCGCTCCTGGCGCAACTGAGCCGCGAGCCGATCCATATCGACGCGCTGGTGCGGCAATCGCAACTCTCCACATCCGAGGTCTCGAGCACTCTGGTCATGATGGAACTCAAGGGGCTGATCCGCCGCGTGGACCAGATGAGCTACATCCTGGCACGCTAGAGCAACGCGAAAAGGAACGGGGGCAGGCCGATATGGCATCCATTGACTTGTCCGATGTATACGTCACGATCCTGGCCGGGGGCAGTGGTACCCGCCTCTGGCCCCTGAGCCGCAAGGCCCACCCCAAGCAGGTGCTGCCGTTGATCGGCGATCGCTCCCTGTTGCGGCGCACTGTGGACCGTATCTGCCCGCTGGTGCGGCCTGAGCATATCTTTGTGCTCACAGGTCCGGAGCATGCCGAGGGGATCGCCCAGCAGGTGCCGGCTATTCCGCAGGAGAACATCTGGATCGAGCCCTCGCCCAAGGGAACGGCCCCGGCCCTGGGGCTGGCGGCCATGCGGCTGGCCCAGCGTGGGGGCGGCCAGAGCGTGATGGTGTCGGTACATGCCGACCACATGGTGGAGGACGAGGAGGCCTTTCGGAACTCGATCCGTGCTGCCGTGGCCACCGCCCGGCGCGGGTTCCTGGTCACCGTCGGGATCGTCCCGACCCATCCCGAGACGGGCTTTGGCTATATCGAGCGGGGCGAGGTTCTGTCGCAGGAGCAGGACATCGAGGTATACCGGGTGTCGCGCTTTACGGAAAAGCCCGCGCTTCCTCAGGCCCAGGAGTTTGTCGCCAGTGGGAGCTATTACTGGAACTCGGGCTATTTTACCTGGACCCTCGATCATATTCTGATGGAGTACCAGCGCCTGCTCCCCAGCCTGTACGCCCAGATCGACATTATCGGGACGGCCGACAGCATCGATTCGCCGCGCATCCAGGGCATCTGGGAGCAGATCGAGCCGGTGACCATCGATGTGGGCATTATGGAGCAGGCCCGCCATGTCGCCGTGGTGCCCGCCGAGATGGGCTGGAGCGATGTGGGGAGCTGGGCGGCGCTGTACGATGTCCTGACCAGGGACGCGCTGGGCAATGTGGCGGCGGGCCCGGGCGAGCACGTGGCCATCGGGACGCGCAATACCCTCGTGCAGGGCCAGAGCGGGCGTCTGATCGCCACCATCGGCGTGGAGAATCTGGTCATTGTGGATACGGGCGATGCGCTGCTGGTGATGGATCGCGAGCGCGCCCAAGAGGTGGGCGCCCTGGTGGACCGCCTCCGCTCCGAGGGGCGCGACGCCCTGCTGTGAGCGATGCGTCGGCACCGTCCATGCATGAAACGCCGTGACACCCGTTGATCGTCAGAATAGACCGCCCATCGAGGCAACAAGGAGCACTCACTTGCAGGCAGAGATCGTTACCATTGGCACCGAGCTGTTGCTCGGCGAGATCGTGGACACCAATTCGGCCTGGATCGCCCAACAGCTCACCACCATCGGGTTGAACCTGTTCTATACCACCACCGTCGGCGACAATATGGGTCGCATCGTCGATGTGCTGGAGCGGGCGCTGGCGCGCTGCGATGTGGTCATTACCACGGGTGGGC
>SKRJ01000017.1 GCA_007118555.1 Anaerolineae bacterium
ACGAGGAGCTGTTTCCCCAGCGCGGAAGCGCCATTGACCAGACGGTGCGCATCAATGGGGTACCGTTCCGCATCATCGGCGTGATGGAGCCCAAGGGCGGTACCGCCTTTAACGATGACGATGACCAGGTGCTCATTCCCCTCACCACGGCACAGACGCGTCTCTTTGGCGGGCGCACCGTGACCGGAGAGTACACCGTCTCCGTGATCTATGCCCGAGCCCTGAGCGACACGCACATGGATCTGGCCCGCGACGAGATCACCCAGCTCTTGCGGCGACGGCACGGCCTCATCTACCGCAATCAGGAGGACGACTTTTCGGTCCTCACGCAGGACGACATCGCCATGGTGCTGGACGATCTCTTTGCCACGCTGACCGCCTTTCTCGGCCTGGTTGCCACCGTATCGCTCATGGTCGGTGGCATCGGCATCATGAACATCATGCTCGTCTCGGTCTCCGAGCGCACCCGCGAGGTGGGGATCCGCAAAGCCGTGGGGGCGCGCCGGCAGGACATTCTGCTGCAGTTCCTTGTCGAAGCGGTGCTGATCAGCATGGCGGGCGGGCTGATCGGAACCCTGCTCGGCATCGGCGGTATCCTGGCCATGGCGACCTACGCCGGCCTGATCTACCGCATCTCGTTGGGCACCGTGCTCCTGGCCACCGGCTTTTCGGCCGCCGTCGGCCTGTTCTTTGGCATCTATCCGGCCAGCCGTGCCGCGCAGTTGGATCCGATCAACGCCTTGCGCTACGAGTAGCCCGAAACAGACGCGGTCACCGGTCTGCTTGGCACGAACCCGCCCAGCAACCAGAACAGCAGATAGATACGGCCCTCAAGCCAACGTTCTCGAGGACATCCAGAGGAGGACGCCGTGCAGCAGCTCAAACGCTGTACCATGATCGGCATCGGAACCCTGTGCGTGGTCTTGGGAGTCATCGGCATCGTCCTGCCCCTGTTGCCCACCACCCCCTTTTTGGTGTTGGCAGCGGCGCTGTATGCGCGTAGCTCGCCGCGTTTCCATGACTGGCTTTTGAGCCGCAAGCACCTGGGGGAGTATATCCGCGCCTACCAGGAGGGCCGGGGGATGTCCGCGGGCGCCAAGGCGAGTTCGTTGACCCTCCTGTGGCTCACCCTGGGATCGTCGGCGCTCTTTGCCGTCGAGATCCTGGCCGTGCGCCTGCTCCTGCTGGCCATAGGCCTGGGCGTCACGACGCACCTGCTCTGGATCCCGACCTATGGGCGGATCGCTCTGCCGGATCGCCTTTGCGCCCCACTGACCCGGCGCCGCTGTACCCTTGCCCTGGGATCGACCCGGGCCCTGGACGCGACCGTCGTGGGAGGCAAGGCCGCCAGTCTGAGCTGGCTCATGCGAGCCGGGTACCCGGTGCCGGCGGGCTTTGTGATCACGCCAGGGGCGCTGGCCGAGCACCTGGCACGCTCGGGTTTCCCGGATGCGCCAGGCTCCCTCGACGATAGCAGTGTTCGTGAGGTGATCCAACGCATCGTCCGAGCGCCCCTGCCCGAGGCTGTGGAGCGGCAGATACGGGAGCATTACCAGGCGCTTGGAGGTCCGGTCGCCGTTCGCTCCTCGGCTACCTGCGAGGATACCGCCTGGGCTTCGTGTGCAGGCCTGCTGCGCACAGAGCTGAACGTCGAGGGCGACAGCGCTCTGCTCCAGGCCGTGCGCCGCTGCTGGACGTCGCTCTACGAGCCCAGCGTGCGCTCCTATCTGCAGGAGCGGAGCGTGGCGGGAGGTGTGGCGCCCGACCCGCCGACCATGGCGGTCGTGGTACAGCAGATGGTGTCCCCACGGGCCGCGGGTGTGGCCTTTACGGCGGACCCCACCTCTGGCGCCAGGCATATCGTGGTCGAGTGCGCGCCAGGACTGGGGGACGCTGTGGTCGGGGGATCGGTCACACCGCAACGCTACGTCCTAGAGCCCGGCGGCGCCCTGCTCCATGGGCCGCCGTCAGAAACCGCGTTGTTGCCCCCCCAGGTGCTGGCTGCGCTGGCAGAGGCTCTCTGGGACATCGACGAGGCGAGAGACGCGCCACAGGATGTGGAGTGGGCCTGGGATGGCGAGCAGCTCTGGTTCCTGCAATGCCGCCCCATCACCACCCTGCACGACAAGCGCGTGTACACCTCCCGTCTGGCCGCCGAGATGTCCCCCGGCATCATCAAGCCCCTTGTATGGTCGGTCAACACCTCGCGCGTGCCGGCGGCGTTTGACCGGGCGTTCCTTCTGCTGACGGGCCGCAACGAGCCCGAGTGCTATCGCATGATCACGCTGCTGCACTCGCGCCTCTACCTGGACATTGGCGTCTTTCGCAGCCTGCTGCAGAGGCTGGGCATGCCGCCCAATCTGATTCGAGGCCTCCTCTATGGACACGGCCCCGGCGAACGCGAGCGGCATGGGCCCCGCTTTGGGCCGGGCATGATCCGACAGCTACCGCGCACAACGCGCTTGATGTGGTACGTGACGCGTGCCATGCCGGCCATTGAGGCCTTTCTCGTGGACCACGAAGCGGCCCTCGCACCGTTGCGCGCCGCGGACCTGGCCTCCTACGAGCCGGACGACCTGCTCGATGCTACGGGCTCGCTGATGGAGGCCCATGCCGAGGCCCAGTGGTATACCAAGATCGCCGCTGTGAATCTGCTCCTGCGAAACGCCTTTCTCAAGAGGATCGCCGGTCGCTGTGCGCCCCAGGTGGACCCGGGCGACCTGCTCTTGGGGCTCAGTGGCGAACGGAGCCTGCAATCGGGCGTCCGGCTGCGTGATCTGAGCCGGACGGCTGCACGGCTGCCTGAGGACGAGCGCCAGCGCCTGCTCTCCTCAAGTGACGCCGCAATCCGTGACAAGCTGTAGACGTCGGACACGGGAAGGCATCTTCTGGGCGAAATGGATGCCTATATGCAAGAGTATGGGTTCCTCAACAGCAACGGGACCGACTTTTCGCGCACACCCTGGATCGAACAGCCGACGATCATCTGGCGCGCCGTCGCCAGAGGCATTGGCTCGCTGCCGAAAAGCGCAGATTGGGGCGCGGCAGAGAGACGGGATCGGGCGCAGGAGCGCCTCCTGCGCGGGCAGGGGCCCCTTGTCCGGGCGATGGTGGACCGCACCCTCGCCAGTACCCGACGCTACCTTGCGCTCAAGGAGCGCTGCAGCCTGCTCATGTCCGAGGACTCGTACCATATGCACCGCATCGCTACGCAACTCGGGCAGCACCTGGTCGCCTTGGGCGCCCTCGAGGAGGCCGAGGATGTCTTTTGCCTCGCGCTCGAGGAGATACAGCAACTCTTTGAGAGCGAGCTGTCGACCGATGAGGCCCGTCACCTGGTGGCGGAGAGAAGAGCGGTGCTGGAGGCCGACGCGTCGATCGAGCCGCCCGAGATCATCTATGGCGAGTGGCAGCCCGCATCCCACAGGCCTTCCGCCCCAAAGTACGGCGAGCTGCACGGCATCGGGGCCAGCCCGGGAAGCGCACTGGGCTGCGCCCGCGTCGTCATGGACCCATCGGCCGTCCCCGTCGATGTAAGATCCACCGACATCCTGATCGTGCCGTTCACGGATGTGGGCTGGATGCCTCTGTTCAGCGGCATCGGCGGGATTGTGACCGAGCACGGGGGGCAGCTATCCCATAGCGCCATCGTGGCCCGGGAGTTTGGTGTGCCGGCCGTCATCGGCGTGGAAAGGGCCACGCGGCTCATCCGTGATGGCCAAGCCATCCGCATCGATGGGGCGCTCGGCGTCGTTCATCTAACCTAAGGGGGAAGACATGTGGCAGTACATTGTAGGGGCGCTCGCCTTGGGCTATCTGTCTGGCTCGCTCTCCTCAGCACGGTTCGTGGCCGCTGTGGCCCGGCAGCCCCAGGCGCTGGACGGCGTTCAAGTCGAGATCGGCGGCTCCGGCGAGGCCTATCACGTCGAGTGGCACGCGGCGACGACCGTATCTCTCTCCCTGGGCCCCCGCTGGGGGTTCCTGGCCATGGTGCTCGACATGGCCAAAGTCGCCCTGCCCACCTATGCCGTGCGGTTGCTGCTCCCGTCCCAGCCCTACTTTTTGCTTACGGCGGCCGCCGGTATGGTAGGCCACATCTGGCCCGTCTACTTTCGATTTCGAGGCGGCGGCGGCGCCACGGCCATGTACGGCGGCCTGATCGGCATCGATTGGATCGGCCTGTTGGTCACCTTCTTTGGCGGCATGTTGCTGGGCATCGCGGTGCTGCGCAATGTTATGGTCGCGTACCTGGCGGGGTTCTGGCTGTTGATCCCCTGGCTCTGGATTCGAACCCAGGACCCGCGCTTTGTGGCGTACGCTGTCTTTGTCAACATTCTGTTCATGGTCGGCCTGATCCCGCAGGTGCGCGAGTATCTGAGGCTGCGGAATCTGGGCATCTTTGACCAGGAGGCGTGGCTCCGACGCACCGCCATGGGACGCGGAATGCTGCGCGTCGCCAGGCTCTTTGGGACGAAACTCTGAGCCAGAGATGACCTGCTCTGCAAGACACCGCCCTTGTGCGCTGGAAGGGGAGAGCATGCGGCTCCCAACCGGCCGCGCCGAGCCACGCTGCGGCCGGTGCGGTCCGGCAGCTCGAAACGTCAGGATGCCAGCGGGTCAGATACGCCCTGCGGCCGATAACGCTTGAGGTATACGCATCGATACTTTGTGGATGCGCTCCTTTGAGCCCCTGTCACCCTTGACGCGCTGACAAGCAGACGCGTTCATCCCCCTGCGGCGCCGCTCGACGCGCCCCCTGGCCTGGCCACGAGCCCGCCTCACCCAAAGCCAAGAGGAAAGGAAGATCTGCGGAACGGCAGCGGCACTCGCTGCAGGGCATGGCCATTGGGCGTTCCGCACGGCGAGGCCCCCATCGTCCTAGAGATACGCGAACCAGCCTCTGACACCCCTTGAGGAGGTCTCATGGCCCACGAACTCTTGGGCGTGCGCTTGCCCCGCTCTACGGCGCATCAGATCGATCGGCTCCATGACCATCTGAGCGTCACCAGGGCCCAGCTCGTGGTCCTGGCCATCAATTGCAGGATGGGTGCACCCAACCGCGGCGCGTTCCCATTCGACGCGAGTGCGGAGACCAAAGAGTAAGAGGAAGCGGACATGCCACAGGGGACCTGACGGACAGGCACCACCCCCACAGGAGGGAAGGAGATGCGCGAGCTGTAGGCCTTCGACCACGGGCTCGCCCAGGCGGTCCCGCAACACCGAAAGTCGATCCGCCAGAGACCGCATCCTATAGAGCTGTACCCCGCAACAAAGCAGCGTCTTTTCGCCAGAAGAGAGGTCGCTGCTGTTGTAGCGCAGCGTGCCCAAGCGCCTTTAGGCTAGACAGCCGGCGGTACCGACGAGCACCTCGCCATCTC
>SKRJ01000254.1 GCA_007118555.1 Anaerolineae bacterium
AGGAACCACTGCTCCGGGAACTCGGGATAGGTCCACAGGGTATCCCAGGTCCAGTAGCCGCCTGTCTCGCTGATATTCTTGAGATTGTTGCGCACGAACAACGGGTGCGGCGCGTTGCCCACCGAGTTGATGTTCCAGACGTTCTCGGCCTGGCTCTCCAGCACCTTGCGGGCCGGTTCGTCCTGATCGGTGCTGTTGTACTCGTCCATCCAGCGATAGAGATCCTTGATCTCCTCGGGCGGTTCCTCGCCCGACTCGCCAAAGGTCTCGTACCACTGGCCCCAGAGGATCGCCCAAGCGCTCACATCCTGCATTCCTGGCGGCGCGAACCACTTTTCACGGCGCAGGAACAGCGTGTCCATGGTCTCGTCGCCATGCCAGGTGGACATGGGCTCTTCGTTTGACTGGACCCGTTGCGAGAGCAGCGTGCGTGTGATGGACTGGTATCGGATTTCGATGCCGACATCTTTCCAATACTCGGCCATCAGCTCGGTGATGGGCCCCTTGGGCGTCTCACTCTCAAAGAGGCTCCACGAGATGATCATGGGCTCTTTGCTCACCGGCCATAGACGATGGGTGCCCGCCGAGTTCCATTCCAGGCCCATCTCATCCAGCAGGGCATTGGCCTGGTCCGGATCGTACGCGGCATAGGCCTCGGCATACTCGGGCCGATAGTGCCTCGATACGGGAACGACGGTGAACGCCGTCTCGGTCGCGTTGCCAAAGTAGATCACATCGTTGATATCTTTGCGGTTGACGGCCAGCGAAAGAGCGCGGCGGAAGCGTACATCCGAGAACACCTCGCGCCACTCTTCATCTTCCCAGTTCATGTTCACATGATAGATCGCCTCACCGCCCTTGCCGCTCTCCCAAAGGATGACGCGGGCATCGGCTCCGGCCGCGCCTTCGGCGTAGGTGGCATAGTACAGGATGCGCATCTCGAATGCGGCAAAGTCATAGGTGCCGCCGACGATCTTGGCATCCAACACCGACAGGTCCGCGGCGCGGTCCATGTTGATGTTGTCGAGATAGGGCAACTGATTGCCCTCGGGGTCTACGGCATGATAGTAAGGGTTGCGCTCGAGGAACGACATTGACGGCGTATCGCGCACGGGCACAAAGGCCTCGAGCCGTGGCCGTCCGGCTCCCTGGGCACGGGCGTTCTCACGCGCATGGAGCTGGTACCAAAAGTCAAAGCCCTTTTCCTTGGCCACCTCATCGGCGTCGGGGTTGTACTCGAGATGGAACTGCTGCAGATAGTGGGCCGGGGCAAAGGGCCGGTTGTCGCCCAGACCCATGCGGTGGGCCATGGACACGAGGATAAAGGCGGGCGTGGGCACGGCAAAGCGCAGCTTGAAGGTATAGTCGTCGAGGATATCCAGCTCCATGATCTCGCCGCCGGGACGAAAACGGGCCTGGGGCACCGGCGTAATGTCGGTGTTTAGCAGCATATCCTCGTACCAGTAGCGCATGTCCTCGGTGGTCAGCGGCTCGCCGTCGGACCACTTCATGCCCGGGCGCATATAGCAGGTGATCTCGCGAAAGTCGTCGCTGATTTCTGCGTCCTTGAGGATGTGGGGGACCGCGTGGGTCGCGTCCTGCGAGATGCGCATGAGGTTGGGCTCATCCATGGCCATGTTCGCGTCGCCGCCCATCAGGTTCATGGTGAGGTCGCCCACGGTCAGGGTGCCGCCATACTCGCCGATCCTGTCGGTGACGGGGCAGACACGCGGCTCTTCGGGCAGGCGCTCGTCCACCGGCGGCAGCTCGCCCCGCGCCACCTTTTCGGCCAACATGGGGGCTTCGTTGTACATGCCGACCGGCTCGGGCGGGGCCTCTACCTCTGGCTCGGGCTCAGTCTCGGCATCGACTACGACCGTGACTTCTTTCTCCACCTCTTTTTCGACGATCACCGTCTCTTGGACGATCCTCTCCACGACCTGGGGCTCGGGGGCGCAGGCCGCGGCCGTGACAGCGGCAGCGGTGAGGCCGGTGAGGCGGATAAAGTCTCTGCGGGTATGCTTCTTCAAATCCATGTGGTATCTCCATTTGCGTTCTAGCGGCTACAGCACGACCATGCACAGCGCCAGCATCGACATTGTTGCTGGCGATGGGACCGCTATGGGTCGATCAACTCCTCCCTTCTCTATGCTCATCTGTCGCCAAGAGCATCACTGGCCCTACTACCGGAGGCCGTTTGCCCAGAAAGGCAGACAGCGAGACCATCACGTTTTGATGATCTCGCTGTTTATGCGTCAAGGATGCTCCTCTACGGATCCTCGGTGACTGCTGGCCTCGCAACGCAGGCCGCCGCGACAATGCGACACTTACTGTCGGAACTATACGACTCATTGCCCCATCCTGTCAAGAGCGCCTGGCTTGCATCACAATCCATGGTCGTGTATGCCTGCAGGGCCCCGACGCGCTCCTCCCGGCCTAACGCTGCCGGACCAGCTTGCGCAGGCTCTGGACCTCGCGCGGCGGATCCTGGTGCTGCCCATAGTCGGTCCAAGACACCTCGCCCACATAGATGTCGCCCCGCGAGTCGACGGCCACGCCATGGGGCGCCAGGAACTCGCCAGGGCCCTCGCCGGGATGCAGGCCCCCGACCCAGCCGAGCTGCTGGCCCGTCAGGTCGTGGATGCTGATCCGCGCGCCGAGGTTGGGATAGTCGAGATTGACCGCGATCTTGGGGCCGAGCTGCCCGATGTAGACCAGCGGCTCGGCGCTGATATAGATGCCACAGGGGCGATGCAAGTGCTGGGTCCACTCCCGCAGGTAATTGCCCTCGCTGTCAAAGATCTGGACACGGTGGCTCTCGCGGTCGGCGACATAGACCAGGCCCTCCGGATCGGTGACCACCATGTGCACCAGGTTGAACTCGCCGGGTCCCATGCCATAGTCGCCCCAGGAAAAGAGGCGCTCGCCCTCGGGGGTGTACTTGTGCACCTTGGCATTGCCATAGCCGTCACTGATGTACAGGTTGTGCGTACCGGGCTCCTCGGCCACCTTGGTGGGCCGGTTGAACGGCTCGCCGCTGCCCGCCGGCGCCGGTTGCCCCGGCGTGCCCAGCGTCATCAGCACCTCGCCCTCCAACGTGCAACGCCGCACCGTGTGGTCGCCGTCATCGACGCACCAGAGAGTGCCATCGTGCGACACCGAGACGCCGTGAGGCCGATCAAAGATGTCCGCACCCCAGGTGGTGAGCAGCTCGCCCTCGCGGTTGAACACCAGCATCTTTTGATCGCCCCGACTGAACACATACACGCGGTCGTCGGGACCCACCACCACATCGGGGACCTCCCGCAGCGCCACGCCCTCGGGCAGCTTGGCCCACGCCAGATCCTCCTCATACCGGAAATCGCCGCTTCCCAACATCGCTCCCATAGCACGCTCCTCTCTGCAAGAACGATTCGCTCGCGGTTATTGTGCGCCGTGCAGCGCCATCTGCTCGTTATACCAGCTTGCGCTCTCGGCGATCATGTCAGGCACGGGCAGCCCATAGGGGCAGCGGGCGGCGCACTCGCCACAGACGATGCACGTCTCGGCGTCGGCGACCAGGTTGCGTCCCCACTCGCCATACACGCGCTCGGGCGGCATCCGCCGCGCAAAGCTCTTGATGTTCATCACGGTCGAGATCTGGATGCCCTGGGGGCAGGGCTGGCAATAGTCACAACGGCGGCAAAAGCGCGTGCCCAGATACTCGGTGACCTCGGCCATGCGCGCCTCTTCGGCGGGCGTAAACGCCGTCTCGCCCTCCATGATGCCCACGATCTCTTCGATCTCGGCGATCTGCTCGATGCCGACCACGGGCAGCACGCCCTTGTACTGGCGCAGGAACTTGAACGACAGCGTGGCGTCCTCCAACATCCCGCCGCCCATGGGCTTCATGGCGATGAACCCAACGCCCTTTTCCCGACAGAGGGGGATCAGGACCTTGGCGGGCTCGTTGGTGATATAGTTGAACGGGAACATCATCGTCTCGAACAGGCCGCTGCCGGCCATCTCGATGGCCATCTCCAGCTTGTGGGAGGTAACACCGATATGGCCGATGCGTCCCGCTGCGACGGCCTCGCGGGCGATATCCATGGGGCCGCCGGGGGCCAACACCTGCTCCAGCGCCTCGGGCGTGCTGATGTTGTGGAACTGGAACAGGTCGATATAGTCCACGCCCAGCCGCCGAAAGGACAACTCCATCTGCTCGCGGAACGGTTCCGCCTCGCGGGCGGGGCTCTTGGTCGCCAGAATCAGCCCGTCGCGCCGGTCCCGAATGGCGATCCCGATGCGCTCTTCGCTGGTGCCATAGCCATGGGCCGTGTCGAGCATGGTGACGCCCAAATCGAGGCAGCGTTGCACCACCTCGACGGCCCCCTGCTCGGTGAGCCGCTGGATCGGAATGCCGCCAAAGGCCACGTCCGAGACGCGCAGCTTCGTCTGGCCCAGTTCTACCTGCCGCATAGGTTCACTCCTTGTATGCGTGTAACGTTATGTAGGTAGTGATTCTAGTGCGGGAAGACGAGAGGGTCAACCGTTTGGAGAGAGGGACGCAACAGGGTAGGCGAACGAGGCCTTCCGGGAGATGCCCGCCGTCGCTACGCCGATTCCAGCGCTAGGCTCACGGCCTGGGCCAGGGAGCGGCAGTACATCGGCTGGGCGCCGGCGCCCTGGAGCTGTCCGTTGCCACGCACCCGTGGCATGAGGATGCGGCCAAAGCCCAGCTTGGCGGCCTCGCGCAGACGGCGCTCGCTGTGGCCCACGCTACGCAGCTCGCCCGCCAGACCCACCTCGCCAAAGATGGCCAGCTCGGGCAGCACGGGGCGGTTGTGGTAGCTAGAGACGATGGCAACGGCGATGGCCAGGTCGACGGCGGGCTCTTGGACCCGCAGGCCGCCCACGACGTTGACGAACACGTCCTGATCGCCCAGCGACAGCCCCACGCGCTTGGAGAGCACCGCGATCAACAGCAGCACCCGGTTGATGTCGACCCCGTTGCAGGTGCGGCGCGGGCGCTCGGGGGCGCCCCGGCTCACCAACGCCTGGATCTCGACCAGCAGCGGGCGCGTGCCCTCCATGGTGACGGCCACGGTCGAGCCGGTGGCATGCTCGATGCGCTCCTCGAGGAACACCTGCGAGGGGTTGGTGACCTCCACCATGCCCCGCTCGGTCATCTCGAACACACCCACCTCATTGGTGGAGCCAAAGCGGTTCTTGACGCTGCGCAACAGGCGATAGCTGTGGAACCGCTCCCCCTCGAGGTAGAGCACGGCATCCACGATATGCTCCAGCACGCGAGGCCCCGCGATGGCGCCGCTCTTGGTGACATGGCCCACGAGAAAGGTCGAGATGCCCTGGGCCTTGGCCAGGCGCTGCAACG
>SKRJ01000402.1 GCA_007118555.1 Anaerolineae bacterium
ATCCACACCCGCCCGGACGAGGGCTATCGTCGGCGGGCGCTGCATATCGAATAAGGGAGCGTGCCGTGAGCAATCAGGACGCCAGGCTGGAAACGTACAGGCAGGGCCAAGAGCCGATTCCGGACCGTCATTGGATCTGGCCGCTCTATGGCCAGGGGCTGGAGAATCTGGGCCGCGATCATCAACCGGTTCAGGTGGAGCTGCCGCAGCCAGGCCCCGACGAGCTCCTGGTGCGGCACGACGCCGTGGGCCTCTGTTTTTCCGACACCAAGGTGATCAACGTCGGCGAGGAGCATCCCCGGCTGCATGGCCGCAACATGCGCACCGACCCCGTCGTGCTGGGCCACGAGGTGGCGCTCACCGTCGTGCAGGTGGGCGAGAACCTGTCAGAGCGGTTCCAGCAGGGCGACCGGTTCATCCTGCAGGCCGACATCTATTACCAGGGCGTGGGCCTGGCCTATGGCTATGCGCTGCAGGGCGGCCTCTCCCAGTACAACGTCGTGGGCAAAGAGATCCTCCACGGCGACGAGGGCTGCTATCTGCTGCCCCTGGCCGAGCACATGGGCTATGCCCAGGGCGCGCTCACCGAGCCGTGGGCCTGCGTCGTGGCCGCCTGCGACATCGCCTACCGCACCGGCTGGCAGCCCGGCGGGCGCGTCCTTATCATCGGTGGCCCCGCCGCCGACGACGCGACCGAGTTGGGCGACCCGCATTCCATCGATGGCCCGCCCGAGGTGGTTTATGCGCTGGATGTGCCGGAGACGCTGCTGGCCGAACTGCAGGCGCAGGCCGCCGAGCGCGGCTATCGCGTCGAGACCGTCGCGTCCCTGGAGACCCTGGCAGGCCAAAAGTTCGGCGATATCGTGCTGCTGGGGGCGGACAGTGCCCTGTACGAGGCGGTCGAGCCGTTGGCCGACAGCCCGGCGGTGATCAACCTGGTGGGCGTGGGCGGGTTCGAGGGCACGGCCCAGGTGGACGTGGGCCGCCTGCACTATGACCATCTGGGGCTGGTGGGCACCGCCAGCGGCCGCGTCTCTGATGGCTATGCCCCCATCCGCACCGAGTCGCGCCCGGGCGGGAGTATGATGCTGATGGGCGCCGCCGGGCCCATGGGCCAGATGTTCTTTCAGCGCGCCCTGCAGACCGCCGACTGCCCGCGCCTCATTGTGGCGACCTCGCGGGTGATGGATCGGCTGGCGTACCTCCCGAACAAGTTCGAGCAACTGATCGAGTCGCGCTGCGACGTCACCCGCGTGCTGGTGCGGGCGATGGGCGATCAACCCGCCTCCGAGTTCTACGCCGAGCTCCTGGCCGAGACGGTCGACGGGAGTCAGGCCAACGGCCAGGGCTTTGATGACATCATCATCATGGCGCCCAGCGCCCAGGTGGTGGCCGAGGCTGCCACGCTGCTGGCGCCCGGCGGCGTGGTGAACATCTTTGCCGGGCTGCCCCGTGGCACCAAGGCGCCCATTCCCCTGGCCGATATCGCCGCCAAGGGCATCCGCCTGGTGGGCAGCAGCGGCTCGGCCATCGCCGACCTGCAGCGCATGCTGGTCGAGGCCGAGAGCGGGCGGCTGGACCCCAACCTGTCGGTGGTGGCCGTCGCGGGCCTGAGCGCCGCCAAAGAGGGCATCATCGGCGTCATGGAGCAACAGTTCGCGGGCAAGGTCGTCGTCTACCCGCAGGTGCTGGATTTCCCCCTGACGATGTTGCCCGACCTGCAGGAGCGGCTGCCCGCCGTCTATGCCAGGCTGGGGCCCAACGAGTCATGGACGGTCGAGGCGGAGCGCGCCTTTCTCGCCGAGCTGCTGCCATGAGCGATGTGCGACGCCTGCAAGGCAAGGTGGCGCTGATCACCGGGGCGGGGCAGGGGCTGGGGCGCGCCCTGGCCGAGCGGCTGGCCCGCGAGGGCGCCCACGTGGCCCTGACGGACATTGCCGACGAGGCGGCCTGGCGCGCCGCGGACGAGATCGCCGCGCTGGGCGTCGAGACCCTGGCGCTGCACGCCGATGTCACCAGCCTGGACGAGGTGGTTGACGCCATGGACGCCGTCGTGGCCCGCTGGGGGCGGCTGGATATCGTCGTCGCCAACGCCGGCATCCTCTTTGCCGGGGCCATCGACGAGATCGACCCCGCCCGCTGGCGCGCCGTGATCGACGTCAACCTGGTGGGCTACTTTCACGTGGCCCGCGCCGCCGCCCGCATCATGAAAGAGCAGGGCAGCGGTGTCATTCTGCAGATCAACAGCAAGTCGGGCAAAAAGGGCAGCAGCAAGAACTCGGCCTATGCCGCCTCCAAGTTCGGCGGGATCGGCCTCACCCAGAGCCTGGCGCTGGAGTTGGCCGAGCACGGCATCCGCGTCAACGCCATCTGCCCCGGCAACCTGCTGGACTCGCCCCTGTGGGTGGACAGCCTGTACAGCCAGTACGCCGAGCGGTGGGGCATCAGCGTCGACGAGGTGCGCCAGCGCTACCTGGACCAGGTGCCCATAGGGCGGGGTTGCACCTATGAGGATGTGGCCAATGTCATGGTGTTTCTCGCGTCGGACGAGTCGTCCTACATGACGGGCCAGGCCATCAACGTCACCGGCGGGCAGGAGATGCACTGAGCATGAAGCAGGCGGTGGTGTTTGGCGCGGGCGCCATCGGGCGCGGGTTCATCGGCCAACTCCTGAGTGAGTCGGGCTATGAGGTCGTGTTCGTCGACATCGACGAGCCCCTCATCGCAGCGCTGAACGCCCGCAGCAGCTATGACATTCATTTGGCCGTCGACGACCATTGCGAGACGGTCACCGTCGGGCCGGTGCGGGGCCTGCTCAGCGGCGATGCCGATGCGGTCACGGCGGCCCTGGCAGACGCGCAGGTGGGCGCCACGGCGGTGGGCGCCCGGGCGCTGCCCCATATCGCGCCGCTGATCGCCGGGGGTGTGGCGCGCCGTCGGGAGATGGGCGTCGCCGAACCCCTGAACCTGATCGTATGCGAGAACCTGCCCGACGCCGCCGGCCACCTGCGGGAGCTCGTGCAGGAGCATCTGGAGGCCGAGGACGACGCGCGCGATGATTTGGAGTCGCACATGGGCCTGGTGAACGCCGTGGTCGGGCGCATGGTGCCCGAGCCCACGCCCGAGATGCGTGCCGACGACATTACCGCCATCCGCACCGAGCCCTACAACGAGCTGCCCGTCGATGGCGCCGCCTGGGTGGGAGAGGTTCCCGCCATCGTGGGGCTGGAGCCGCGGGACCCGATCGCGCCCTATGCCGAGCGCAAGCTGTATCTGCACAACGCCGCCCACGCCCTGATGGGCTACTTGGGCTACCAGCGGGGCCACGACCTGGGCTATACCGCCTTGGACGATCCGGTGATTCAGCCCCTGTTGCAGGGGGCGTTGGACGAGGCGATCCGCGGGCTTGTGGCCCGCCACGGGCTGGACGAGGGTGCCCTGCGCGAGTATGTGGCGGCTCTCTGGCCGCGGCTGGCCAATCGCGCCCTGGCCGACCCGGTGAGCCGCCTGGCCCGGGGCGTGCTGCGCAAGCTGGCCCCCGGCGATCGGCTGGTGGGCGCGGCACGCGTCGCGACAGAGGCCGGGCAAGCGCCGTCACACCTGGCCTGGGGCATCGCGGCGGCCCTGGCCTATGACGCCCCCGACGATGGCGAGGCACAGGAGCTGCAAGAGCGCATCGAGAGCGAGGGCGTGCAGGGCGTGCTGGCGTCGGTGTGCGAGATCGACCCAAAAGAGCCGCTGGGGGCGCTGGTGCTGGAGCGCTATGGGTGGGTGCGCGACGGGGTGTGGGCGCCATGATCTATACCGTGACCCTCAACCCTTCCCTGGACCGCACGATCCACTATCCCACGGTAGCGTGGGGCGCCGTCAATCGTGCCACTCGCTCGAGCCTCGATCTGGGCGGCAAGGGGATCAACATCTCGGTCGCGCTGCGCCAACTGGGCTGCGAGTCGGTGATGCTGGGGTTTGCCGCGGGCGTGTTTGGACGGCTCCTTGTGGAGGGACTGCAGGACCATGGCTATCGCTGCGAGTTTGTCGAGATCGCTGGCGAGACCCGCTCCAACATCACGCTCATCGAGGATGATACGGGCCGCGTGACCAAGCTCAACGAGGCCGGGCCGCCCGTTGCAACGCGGGACATGGATGCGTTGGAGGAGCGCCTCTGCGCGCTGCTGGCGCCGGGCGACATGGTGGCCCTGGCGGGCAGCCTGCCCCCCGACGCGCCCAATGATGTCTATGCGCGGCTGATCGATGCAGCGCACCGCTGCGGGGCTCGCGCCGCACTGGATACCAGTGGCCCCGCCCTGTCGGCAGGCTGCGGCGCGGCGCCCGATCTGGTCAAGCCCAATCTGGAAGAGGCCGAGACACTGGTGGGGCGCCCCATTGAGGCCGATCTGGTATGGGCCCTGTGCGCCATGCGCGAGATGGGCCCCCGGCGCGTGCTGCTCTCCCTCGGCAAGGAGGGCGCCGTCTATGCCGATGATTCGGGCTGTTGGCTGGCGACGCCTCCGGCCATTGCCGAGGTTAACAACGTGGGCGCCGGCGATGCGGCCCTGGCCGGGGCAATGTGCGCCTGGGCGGGCGAGCTCTCTGCAGAGCAGATGCTGCGCTGGGCGGTGGCCGCCGGTACCGCCACGGCCCAGACCGATGGCACCACCTTTCCGGGGCACAAGGCGATACAGCGCGTGTACGAGCAGGTGTTGGTAGAGCAGTTGGCCGACTAGCAGAATGCGGGCAATTCGCAGGAAAATACAAGAGGAACAAGACCATGGCAGAAAAAGGTACGACGGTTGACGTGCAAGAGCTGTCGCGCGACGAGCTGTTGGACATGCTGCGGCGCATGTGGGAGATCCGCATTTTCGAGAACACGGTGTATGACCTGCTGGGCCAGAACGTGATCCGGGGCGCCTCGCACCTCTATGCAGGGCAGGAGGCTGTGGCGGTGGGCGCCATCGCCGCCCTGGGTGAGGACGACTATATCACCAGCACCCATCGCGGCCACGGCCACTGCCACGCCCACGGCGACAGCTTTGCCTACCAGCCCGAGGACAAGCAAGAGCACCTGAACAAGATGATGGCCGAGCTGTTCGGGCGGGCCACGGGCTACTGTCGGGGCCGCGGCGGCTCGATGCACATCGCCGATGTACAAAAGGGCAACCTGGGCGCCACCGGCATCGTCGGCGGCAACATCCCGGTGGCCACCGGCGCGGGCCTCTCGGTCAAGATGCAGGGCCAGGATCGCGCCGTGCTCTGCTTTTTCGGCGATGGCGCCACCAACACCGGCAACTTTCACGAGTCGTTGAACATGGCCGCCGCCTGGCGCCTGCCCGTGGTCTATATCGTCGAGAACAACCTGTATGGCATGTCGGTG
>SKRJ01000371.1 GCA_007118555.1 Anaerolineae bacterium
CCTGGAACGAGAGCACATCATCCGGTGCGCTTCAGGAGCCGCAGGTCTCCCTGGCTATACGACCTGTCACGATCTCCCTGCGGCTCACCTGCGCCATGGCTATACTCATTATAGGGCAGAGAAGCCAGCGGTGGGGTAACGTAGCCTCAAGGAGGCATAAGAATCGGGTTCAGGTGGCGTAAAGCTGTGCCGGGTTGCTTTGTCTACTGCCAGACCTGGCTGGGCAGACGGTCTGAGCGCGCGACCAGAGTTGGCCGTTTTCCACCTAGAAATGCGCTTGACGTCCTCCATGGGCTACTATATCATGCCCAGGAGTATCGATTGCAGGTTGAATGCTGCGTATCCGGCTCTTGGAGTTCGTTTTGAGGATGGCCAGAGTGATCGCTGATCGCGATCAGGAGGGAACATCATCTTCGCACTAAACTCTATCGTGCGGCAGAGTCCCAATATCGTCTCTCGCAACATCGCGGGCGAGGTCATTCTCGTGCCCATCGCCCGCAACGCCGACGAGCTCGAGAGCATCTATACGCTCAATGAGACGGCCTCCACGATCTGGGATGCCCTCGATGGCCAGCGTAATCTGGCCGACCTGGCGGGCCTCATTGTGGCTGAATATGATGTCACGGATGACGTGGCATTTGCGGACCTTGTTGAACTGATTGAACAGCTCGCGCAGGTCAAGGCTGTGGAGATCGTAATGGAATGAGCTGCCCCCATGTTCCGGAGCTGAAATACAGCGCCTTTGGCCAGCGTCTCTTGGAAAAGGCGCAGAGCCAGCGTCAA
Source organism: Anaerolineae bacterium (assembly GCA_007118555.1). Classification (GTDB taxonomy): domain Bacteria; phylum Chloroflexota; class Anaerolineae; order UBA1429; family UBA1429; genus UBA1429. The sequence continues at coordinate 784 of SKRJ01000371.1, forward strand.
CTCCTATGGGCCTCTCTGGAGTTGACGTTTCGCTGCAATATGCGCTGCCAACACTGCTACATCCAATGCGATGAGGGGAGTTGGGTTGACGATCCGGAGCTAAAGACCGATGGGTGGCGGAGCATCATCGATCAGTTGGCCGATGCGGGGGTGCTCTGGCTGCTGCTCACCGGCGGCGAGCCACTGCTGCGGCCCGATTTCGACGAGATATTCATGTATGCCAAGCGCAAGGGCATGCTCATCACGCTCTTTACCAATGGCACCCTGGTGACCGAGGAGATCGCCGATCTCTTGGCGGCCTACCCGCCCTTTGCCGTCGAAGTGTCACTGTATGGGCGCACGGCCGAGGTGTACGAGCAGATCACCACCGTACCCGGCTCTTACGAGCGTTGCATGGAGGGCATCGCCCGATTGGCGGCCCGTCCTATCCTGCTGCGGCTCAAGTCGCCCCTGATGACACTCAACCAGCACGAGATCCCGGATCTCAGGGCCTATGCCGAGTCGCTGGAGGTGCCATTCCGCCATGATCCGCTGCTCAACGCCGGTATGACGGGCGGTGTGCAGCCGACGTTGCTGCGCCTGTCGCCCGAGGAGGTGGTGGCGTGGCAGATGGCCGATGTCGAGTCTCGGGAGAGTTGGTGTGCGTCGTACGAGCGGCGAGCTGGTGCGCAATTCGACCCCGAGCAACTCTATGTGTGCGGCGCAGGGCTGCGCTCGGTGCACATTGACCCGGCGGGCCGTCTCAGCATCTGCATGATGGTGCGCGAACCGTCGTATAACCTGGGGCAGGGTTCTCTGGCCGATGCCTGGGATCGGTTCGTCCCCAAAGTGCGTCAGGGCCACATGCGTCATGATTCTGCTTGCTATGCTTGTAAACTGCGGATGACTTGCGAGAGCTGTCCCGCATACGCTATTATGGAGACAGGCGATCCATGCGGTGCTGTGCCCTACCTGTGTAAGGTGGCTCACCATCGGGCGGCAGCCATGGAGCGCATGGCCCAATCTGCCGTATAGTGGGTCCCGACACCATCAGGAGAAGATCATGAGCGGAACCAAAAAGGTATACGTCAAGCCCACCATCGAGGGGGTCCATCTCTTGCCGGATGAGGCTGTGCTCGGCCACTGCAAGACGATCCAGGATTGCGTTGACGAGCAGAGTCCAGAGCAGTTTCAGTTTGGCTCCTGATTGAGCTTTTCTGATCAATGGCGCTGGTGAGATCGTCGGCCTTGAGGGATCTCTCTATGGGGCCTGGCAGCCAGGTTGTTCTGAGCATTGCCGAAATCGGCTATGAGCTCTGGGCCCACGACAAGGATATCACCCTGGCTCTGGACCCTACCTATGTTCCTTTCGTCAACGGATGCAACGCGGACATTTCCTTGTGCGTGTATTCAGGCAGCATGGCGGAGGTAGATCTCGGGCCGGTTCTCTTTGACTCGGGCGGTGTCTGGACGCTACACGCCTCCCGCGGAGAGCTCGTATATGGGTTTGTGCCCGGCGAGACCTCTCCCCAGGGAGGTCGTACGTACTCTACCCTGATGCGACTCGATCAAGATCTGACGAGAGGGAGCATCTATGTAAAAGCTCCTGCCAATGAGAGCTCCTTGCGAGTACGTGCTCTCAGCCAGGCCAGCGGGGAGGTCTTGACCGTAGCTATGCTCTCTCGTGGACGCGGGGTCGAGTTGCACGGGCTGGGCCTGAGGAGCCAGGACACAGGCTATCTGTTCTGTGGTGTCTCGGGGGCTGGCAAGAGCACCGTAGCCAGGATTTGGCGTGATGAGCCCGAGCTAGAGATCCTGAGTGACGACCGGATCATCGTCAGAAAGGCAGACGGCGGTCTGCGCATCTATGGCACGCCGTGGCATGGCGATGCAGGGGCTGCGTCTCCGGGCTCGGCTCCTCTCCAACAGCTCTTTTTCCTGCGCCAGGGTTCCACCAACCATGTTCGCGCGCTCTCTCCGGGCGAGGCTGCGGGGCGCCTGATGACCTGCTGCTTTGCCACCTTCTGGGACCCGGTGGGGATGGCGTTTACGCTTTCAGTTCTGGAAGAGATTTCTACCGCAGTGCCCTGCTATGAGCTGACCTTTGTCAAAGATCACTCTATGGTGGACTTTGTGCGGCAACTATAAGCCGCATCATATCGGTAGCGAACTGTCGAGGAGCGCTCTTGTAAGAGCGCTCGTCTAGCGAGAGGATCTAGTGGGATGCAGCACTGCTACCGTGGGCCTCATCTTGCGTCCCGGCTGCGCCTTGTTCTCGTGCTCGCGTTGCTCCTTTCTTTTTCCTCATGGGCTGCACCCACATATGCCTCGACAGACGATGTGAGCCCTGGCCTGCAGATCGTGTCAACCACGCTGACGGGCATCGAGTTCGAGTGGCTTGCCCCGTCCCATACCGTGCAACAGGATCCCGTCCTGGGATGCGACATGCTGGCGGTCGCCGGCATGGCCCCTGTGGATGCCGCCGGCTGGCCCGCTCTGCCGGCCGCTGGCGCCCTTATCGGCATACCGTATACGGCTACCGATCTCGGGCTCGAGATCCTGGAGATCGAGTACGTCGATCTCCCCGGCCGCTACTCGCTCTGCCCTGTGCCGCGCCCCATCCTGGAGCACCGGTCGGAGGTGTCGATGCCCCGGGGCTATACGCAGGAGGCCGATCCTGTGGCCTATGCTCTGGAGAGCTATTGGCCCACCGAGGTGATCGCGTTGGCCGAGGAGGGTTTCCTGCGCCAGCAGCGAGTGACCCAGATCGCCCTCTACCCTTTCCAGTACGTGCCCGCCACGGGGCAGCTACGGGCGATCCAACGTGTGCGCGCCCGTCTGTCCTATGTGGCCGATCCGCCACCTGCCCAGAATGACCCGCTCCTCGAGCCGGATGCCTATGAGCCGCTCTATCAAGCTGCTCTCGCCAACTATGAGCAGGCCCGCGTCTGGCGACAGCCCGTAGGCGCGCGCCAGGCGTTTCCCGTCACGGTCCAGGCCCAGACCGCGCAAGTTCTCAAGCTATCCGTGGAGGAGCAGGGCATGGTACGTCTGACGGGCGCAGAGCTGGCGTCCGCTGGGTTACCCTTGGGAGAGATCGATCCTCACACGATCCGCCTGTTCAACCAGGGACAAGAGATCGCCCGCCGCATCGAGCAGTCGGCCCCCGGCCCGCTCCAGGCCGACGATGCGCTGTACTATTACGGAGAGGCGATTCGCTCGTCCTACACGGCGACGAACGTCTATTGGCTGACCTGGGGCGAGGGACTGGGGCTCGACATGGTCACCGAGAGGACCGGCGTCTCGGACGTCCCGACAGCGTTTCGATACCTGCTGCCCATTAGCAGAGGCGGCCGCATGCTTGGGACCCCGGCCTATTTCACCGAGCCGATGGTTGCCCGGCAGGAGCGCGCCTATCTCACCAGCAACCCGATGCCGCCGGACGACGACCACTGGTATTGGGGCTGGATTCCGCCCGTGGGCGGGCTGTCTACCCGGGTCTTTACCAGCACCATCAAGGCTCCCTCGCCGGAGGCGTTGACGGCCCAACTGCGCGTCTATCTCACCGGCGAGAGGGCGAACAGGTCGTGGCACTGGGCGCGCGTCGAATGGGACGGGCTTTTGATCGGCGAAGCGACCTGGGGATATGGCGAAAACATGGTTTTCGAAGCCAGCGTGCCCCAGGAGCATCTGTTGGACGGCGAGGTCGCCATCACGGTCACGACGGGGCTGGAGCTGTCTCCCGACGAGTTCGATATCATCTACTTGCATCGCTTTGAGCTGGACTATGGCCGGCGCTACCTGGCCGAGGACGACGTGCTCACCTTTGCGGTGGACGAGCCGGGCTCCTGGGAGGTGCGCGTCGAGGGCTTTTCGGGGCAGGCCGTGCCCGATCTGTACAGGACCACCGACCCGCTGCGCCCGGTCCATATCATGCATGGCACGCTAGAGCCTGACGGCGAGGGGCACGCCCTGAGTCTGGTCCAGACTGTCGCGCAGACGGAGCGCTATGTGGCGCTGACCCCCGATCGGTATCAGAGCCCTGTGGCCATGGAGCTGGTGACCCCCACCCACTGGAGTGACCCGGCCCAGAGCGCCGACTATTTGATCATCACCCACGCCGACTTTTACGAGGCCATCCAGCCGTTGGCCAATTACCGCAGGGCCCAGGGCCTGCGTGTGGTCGTCGTCGATGTGGTCGATCTGTACAACGAGTTCAACCACGGGATCGTGGGCGTCGATGGCATCCGCGGGTTCATCGCCCATGCCTATCACAACTGGAGCCCCCCGGCGCCGGCGTACGTCCTGCTGGTGGGCGACGGCAACTTTGATCCCAAGAATCACTTGGGGCGCGGCGAGATCTCGTACCTGCCGCCCTATCTGGCCGATGTAGATCCCTGGATGGGCGAGACCGTGGCGGACAACCGCTATGTCACCGTGCATGGCGACGACATCTTTCCCGATCTGTTCCTGGGGCGGCTGCCGGTCAAGACGGCGGCCGAGACGACGGCCATCGTAAACAAGATCCTGGCCTATGAGGCGCTGGAGAGCGAACTCTGGCAGCTTGACATCTCCTTTGTGGCTGACGTTGCCGGCGCAGGCGGGAACTATCCCGTGCTATCGGACGTAATCATCAACCTGCACACGCCAGAGCCATATTTCCCCGAGCGCATCTATTACCTGGTGACGCCGGGCCATGACACGGTTGCGGGTGTGCGGGCGTCGCTGTTCAACGCGTTCAATCAGGGACGTCTCCTCATCAACTACAAGGGGCACGCGGCAATCTCGTCGTGGGGGGCGCCAGCGTTCTTTAACCTTGCCGATCTCGCGAATCTGGCGGATAATCATCGGCAGCCGTTCATAGTGCCCATGACCTGTCTGGAGGGCTACTATATCAGCCCACCGGCAGCCAATGGCTCTGATCGATCCTCGCTTTCCGAGGCGCTGGTGCGGCTGGAGGGGCGGGGGGCCATCGCGTCGTTCGCGCCCTCGGGCTTTGGCATTGCGGCCGGACACGAGTTTCTCAACAAGGGGCTCTTTGACGCCCTGTTCCAGGACGGCGTGACCGAGCTCGGACCCGCGACGACGCTGGCCAAGCTCAGGCTCTACAGAGACACGGTCGGCTATCGCGAGCTGATCGACACATACCTGCTCATGGGTGATCCGGCCATGAGCCTGCGGACCTATAGCCCAGAGCCATGACGCTCAAGGGGCCTGGGCCGCCAGCGGCCAGAAGAACCAGGCGCGATTTCTTGTATCGTTGCATCCAAAGAAGGAGACGGAACTGTGGAACTACGAACACTGCTCTTTGAGGAGGGAGGCCCGCAGCACACCGAGGCGACGCTGGCGCTCTGCCTGGAGCGGGCCCTGGCCCTTGGCATCCGGCAGGTCGTGGTCGCTTCGTCGCACGGTGACACCGCGCGCCAGGCCCAGGCCCTGTTTGCGCCCCACGGCATCCGGGTGTGCGCTGTCACCCTGTGCCATGGCTGGGAGCACCTGGGCTGGTGCATGTCGCCGGAGACGCGGCGCGAGCTCGAGGAGTTGGGGATTGTGGTGGTCACCGGTATCCATGCCCTGGGCGATGGCGTGGGCTCGGCCTTTAGCGACAAACATGGCGGCCGCGCCGTCGAGGAGGTGGTGCGCGATGTGCTCTATCGGTTCTCGCAGGGTATGAAGGTTGCCGTCGAGTGCCTGCTGATGGCAGCCGATGTGGGCTTTTTGGACATGGAGGCCGAAGTGATCTCGATTGCGGGCACGGGGTCGGGCGCAGACACGGCCATTGTGTGCAAGCCCGCCTATCCGCGCACCGTGCTCGAGCTCGAGATTCGCGAGGTACTGGCCAAGCCCCGCATCCCCTGAGAAGAGACCGCCGGAGCTGTGTGGCCCGCGAGTTGCAGAATGGCGCGCAAAGACTATAATCTGGACAAAGTTGACCCATGTGCTAAGGAGAAAAACTGATGTCACTCAAGGTTGGAGACAAGGCGCCTGATTTCACACTTCCCAGCCATCTTGGCACGGAGGTCAGCCTCAGCGAGCTGCGGGGCAAGAATGTGCTGCTGGTGTTCTTTCCGCTGGCCTGGACCCCCGTTTGAACGAATCAGATTCCTGCTTACGAGGCAGATGTAGCCTTGTTCCAGCAGGTGAATGCCCAGGTGCTGGGCATCAGCGTCGACTCGGTTCCGTGTTTGCAGGCCTGGGCCGAGAGCCTGGGCGGGATCCAGTATCCGCTGCTGAGCGATTTCTGGCCCCATGGCGAGGTCAGCGATGCCTATGGGGTGATGCGTGGTGAAGGCTACTCGGAACGCGCCCTCTTTTTGATCGATCGGGAGGGAATCCTTCGCTATATCGACATCCACGATATCGAGGATCAACCCGAGAATGCTGTCGTTTTGCAAGAGATTCGCAAGATGGACCCCGAGGCGGCCGCAAAGGCCCCGGCGCAACCCGAATCAGGGCCGGAGGAACTGCCCACCGGCGGCGTTATCCTGTATTGCACCCGCTGGTGCCCCGGATGCCGTCTGGCGCGGCGCTGGCTCGAGCAGCGCGGCATCGACTATACCGAGGTGGATGTGAACGCCTCGCCCGAGGCTGCCGAACGGGTGCGCGGCTGGGCCGATGGCAAGCTGCTCACACCGACCTATGACATCAACGGGACCATCGTGGTCAACAATCAGTGGGACCGCCTCTCAGAGCTGCTCGACTCCTGAGCCCATGTCCGTCCACAAAAGAGGAGCAGGCGTCTGTCGCCTGCTCCTTTTGCTGTGCCAATGCCGGCTGCGAGCCGCCACCGGCATCCGCGGCTAGCCAAACAGGTCGGTGCTGAGATAGCGCTCGCCCGTGTCGGGCAGCAGCGCGACGATCAGCTTGCCGGCGTGCTCGGGGCGATGGGCGAGCTGCAAGGCCGCCCAAGTGGCGGCCCCCGACGAGCCGCCCGCCAGGATACCCTCCTCACGGGCCAGGCGGCGGGTGACGCCAAAGGCCTCCTCATCGGTGATCGACAGGATCTCGTCGACCAGAGATAGATCCAGCACCTTGGGGATGAAACCGGGCCCCATGCCCTGCAGGCGTGACTCGCCCGGCTCTCCGCCAGAGAGCACCGGCGACGAGGCGGGCTCTACGGCGACAATGTGCACCGACGGCTTGTGCTCTTTGAGGCGCCGCGCGACGCCGGTGATGGTGCCTCCCGTGCCCGATGCCGACACAAAGATGTCCACCTGCCCCTCGGTGTCGCGCCAGATCTCTAGGCCCGTGGTCTCGTAATGCACGGCGGGGTTGGCCGGATTCTCGAACTGCAGGGGCATGAACGCATTGGGGTCACTGGCCACGATCTCTTCCGCCTTGGCGATGGCGGTCTTCATGCCGCCCTCGCCGGTGAGGACCAGCTCGGCGCCCAGGGCCCGCAACAGCCGCTTGCGCTCCTCCGAGACCGAATCGGGCATGGTGCAGATCAGACGATAGCCCCGCGCCGCGCAGACCATGGCCAACCCGATCCCGGTGTTGCCGCTGGTGGGCTCCACCACGACCGAGTCGGCGGACAGCCGTCCCTGCTCCTCGGCGGCGACGATCATGCTGAGGGCGATACGCTCCTTGACGCAAGACAGGGGATTGAACGACTCGAGCTTGACGACGACCTGGGCCTGGGCATCGTCAACGATGCGATTGAGGCGCACCAACGGCGTATTCCCGATCGTGGCCGTGACGTCAGCATGGATACCGGGCATTTAGGCTTCCCCCTGTTTGCTTGCGGGCGAGGCTGCCACGTCGCTCTGTCTGGAACGACGTTGCTGGATCAGGCGCCATCCGCCGGCGCCGAGAACGGCCACTCCCAGCCCCACACCGCCCATCACCGCCATGCGCTCGCGCACGAGGGCGGCAGTCTCGGGATCGAGGGCTGTGGCCTGGAACGACGCTTCGACCACCGGCGCAATGAGGTTATCGACCGGCACATAGTCATCGGTGAGCAGGATGTAGGGCGCGGCGTTCATGTACTCGGCCAGCTCGTCGGGGGGGAGGGCGCGAAACGGAGTCGTCAGGCGGCTCGTATCGATGGGATGCTGGCTGCTCGCCACGACAAAGGTGCTGCGCGTGCTCTGCTCCCAGCCGGCCATCGATGGGATCACTTCCACGTGCTCGAACACCTCTTGTTGGGTGGCGACAAAGGCCCGCAAAAAGCGCCCCGAGACCCCGGCGTCGATGATGTTTGCCATATAGACGCCATCCTCCTTGAGCACCGAATCCACCACCTGGGTGAACTCGAGGGTGGTGAGATGGTAGGGTACCGAGTAATCGTCAAAGGCGTCGCCAAACACCACATCGTACGAGCCGGGCTCCTCGTACCACATCAGGTGGGCGCGGGCATCAAAGTTGTGGGTGACAATGTCGGTGTCATAGGGCAGGCCCAGCCAGCGATGGGCCGCCTCGGTTACGCCCGGATCGATCTCGCTGACGACCAGCCGGCTCTCGGGGGCCAGGGCCTGCACATAGCGCGGAAAGGTGTATCCACCACCGCCGATGAAAAAGGCCGCCAGATCGGGCTTGGCCTCGATGATCGGCTCCATCAAGGCTGCATAGGTCTGCTCGTAGGCATAGAGGAGAAAGAGGGGATCGTCAAGGTCCGTATAGCTGTGCACGAGGCGATCCAGCCGCAGCACGTGGATCGTGCGCCCCTTAACCTCCTGGTCCTGGCGGGGCAAGATCCGTGTGCTGATATTGATGCAGAAATAGTTGGTTTCGTCCATGCACTCGCGGCGCAGGTAGCCGCCCGTATTGAGCGCCAAGAGCGTACCGCCAAAGACCGCCAGGACGAGGGCGGTGCGGGCAACCGAGCGCTTCCAGGAGATGTCCAGCAGGAACCAGATCCCCAGGGAGAGAAGTACCGCCGACACGCCTACATAGGTCGCCTTGGTTCCAAAGCGCGAGATCAGGAAAAAGCCGGCGAGAAAGGTGCCCGCAATGCTGCCGGCCGACGACCAGGCATAGATCTTGCCGACCGTCGTGCCGCTATGCTCCAGGTTGGTAAGGCTGAGCTTGACGACAATGGGCGCCACACAGCCCAGAATGACGCTGGGTACCAGGAACACGGCGGCGATATACATCACGATCCACACCATCATCGGTACGTTCCAGGGCAGCCGCACCGTGTGCAGATCGTTGCTCAGCCAGAGGGCCAGCAGCGTCGTGAGGGCCGCGCCTGTGTAGACCACGCCCAGCAGGTTCGGTGTGGGAAAACGATCGGCCAGGCGGCCTCCCACATAGTTGCCCAACGAGATGCCCGCCAACACCACGCCAATGATCGAGGTCCAAGTGTAGAGCGATACACCAATGGTCGGGGCGATGAGCCGGCTGGCAACCAGTTCGATGATCATGATCGAGCCGCTGCTGACAAAGACGAGAATGTACGGATTCCATAGTTTCTGTTGCAACCGCATGTCCGCTCCTTGGCTTGATGGGGACAACGGGTTCAGAGCTGCTTACCAGCAAATCTGTTTCTGCACAGGGTGGGCGTGCTGGTCCGATCGCTCAGGGAGGGGCCATGCGCGCCACTCGTGGGCCATCTCGACCAGGCCAGTGACAATGGCCTCCCATAGCACCTGGCCCTTGGCCGGCGTCGCAGACCGGGGATCACCATGCACGCCCTGGGTGGTCCAGCGCCCCCAATAGTCGTTGAACCGCGCGGGATAGTTGGATGTGCTATCCGAGGAGAGATAGCGCCCCTTGACATCATCATCGGCCACCATGCGATCGGTGCGCACGCGCTCCTCAGCCAGATAGAGATACAGCGAGGTCTCGAACTCGTCGGCGTGGGCCAGCACCTCGGATTCCCGGATGCCCTCAAAGGCCTCGACGCCCAGGGTGATGTAGGTGACCGCGGCGCAGAGCGAGTTGGTCTCCAGCACCGTCTTGCGCGCCACAATGTCCGCCAGGGGCATGTTCGAGCCGTGACCGTTGACGATCAGGATCTTTTCGAACCCATGATAGGCGACGCTCTTGGTGATGTTGAGGCAAAAGGCGATAAACACCTCGGGCTCGATGTGGATGGTGCCGGGGAAATCGATATGGTGCCGGTTGAGGCCATAGGCCACGGTGGGCAGCACCAGGATCTGCTCCGGAGCGCGGCGGCCCACCTCGTGGCAGACCGACTCTACAAGAAAGGCGTCGGTATCCAGGGGGAGGTGGGGGCCATGCTGCTCGGTGGAGGCCACCGGCAGGATGACGACCTTTTGCAGACCGATGGCCTCGTTCATCTCGGGCCAGGTCAGCCTATCGTAGCGAAACTCGTGCGCTGACGACATCCTGCCTCCTCGTAGGGTCGCTCCCTTGGCGATGATCTATTGTCGGTTACGGGCAGCGTCGTGCTGCAGGTGCTCCTCGTAGGTCTCGGAAAAGATGTGCTCGCCATCGTCCAGAGAGACAAAGAACAGATAGTTGGTCTCGGCAGGCTCGAGCACGGCGCGGATCGAGGCCAGGCCCGGGTTGCAGATGGGGCCCGGCGTGAGCCCGGGGTGCAGATAGGTGTTAAAGGGCGATTGCACACTGTTGAGCTGCTCGCGGGTGAGCTGCTGCCAGCATTCGCCTGTGTCGGCGTTACAGCCCAAGGCGTACTGCACCGTGGGGTCGGCCTGCAGCCGCATGCCGATATTCAGCCGGTTCCAGAACACGCTGGCGATGACGGGGCGCTCTGTGGCCACGACAGCCTCGCGCTCTACGATGGCCGCCAGGGTCACCACCTCATGGATGCTGATGCCACGCTCCTCCGCCATCTCGCGCAACTCACCGCCAAAGCGCCAGTCAAAGTTGCGGAGCATGATCTCGATCACATTCTCCGCCGGCGTGTTACGCGGCAGTTGGTAGGTATCGGGGAACAAAAAGCCCTCCAGACCGCGGGCGCTCCCGATGGGGCGATCCGCCAAAAAGGGCCAGTCGTCATGATCGGCTCGGACCAGGGCCAGAAACTCGTCCGCCGATGTGACCCCGCGCTCCTCCAGGAGCCGGGCGATCTGCTCAGAGCGCCAGCCCTCGGGGATGGTGACGGTGACGGTGGGCAAGAGCCCGCGTTGGAGCTGCAGCATGATCTGCTCCATGGTCATATCGCGGCGCAGGATATAGGCGCCCGCCTGAATGTCCTCATCGGCGCCCGAAAACTGGACATAACGCCGGAATATTCCAGCGTCGTGGATCAGCCCCATCTCCTCGAGGCCGTGGGCGATGCCCAGCACCGACTGGCCTGGTCTGACGACAAAGGTGATCTCGGTGGGATCGTGCGGGTCGACCGGCTCAGTGACCAGATCCCCCTGGGCACGCAGGTACAGCCCGAAAACGGCCTGCTCAAGCTTGGCGATGGTGATCTCGTAGGGCTCTGGGGCCGAGCGGGCCTTGGCCTCGCGCCAGATATACCAGAAACTCCCGCCCAAAATGGCGGCAATGACCAGCACCGTCACCGTGATGGTGGCGGCCTGCAAAAGCGCTCGAATCACACGAGACATCAGGTCTGTTCCTCCGCACCCGAATCGATATAATCTTGAAGGATAACGGCGGCGGCCACCGCATCGAGATCGTCACGCGCCGGACGGTTTCTTCGCGAAGTTTCGCGCAGGATATCCCTGGCGCGGTCGGTGCTATAGCGCTCGTCCCAGTAAACGATGGGGGTCTGGACATGCTCGCTGAGGCCACGCACATAGGCCTCGGTGGAGGCCACCTGCTTGCCTGCGGTGCGATCCTCTCGGAGGGGCAGGCCGACGACGATGCGGGTCACCCCCTCGCGGCGGATGATCTCGGCCAGCTCGTGAAAGCTGCTGGGACCGGCCACCCGCGCCAGCACGGTCAACGGGCGGGCCAGCATCCCCAACTCGTCGCTGATGGCCACACCAATGCGCTCCTCGCCTACGTCCAGGGCCAGATATCGCGTCATGGGCTTGACGAAATGACGATCTCCATGCGGCCAGCCAGCATCGGCATGCGATGAATCAGGTCGGGCGCCAGCTCGATCTGGGGCTCACTACGGAGCGACAGGTTCTCCGCCAGCCAGGCGCTGGCGTCCTCGAGCTCGCGCCCGCGGATGCCACGCTGCACCATCTCCATATTGATCACGGGCGTCACCAGCCCTTGCACCTGTACATCCATCTCGATGCCGGCCTCGAGCACCCGAATGTTGCCCGAGCGGCTGATCTGCAGGCTGTCTTCGATGGCCTGGCCCTCGCCGTCGGCCTGCTGTAGCAGCAGGTGGCGCGCCAGATCGCGGACGTCGTTGTCCTGAATGGCCAGACCGCTGACCACGAGGCGCATATGGCCAGAGAGCATGTCGACCTGCTGATCCACGACCTCGAAATAGTCGAGGGACATGACCTGTGCGTCAAGGGACTGCACCGGCACATACTCACCTGGTTCTAGCTCGTCGACAAAGCGACTGTATGCCTCTTGCTGCAGGCGCTCCACCAGCATGGTGCGCAGGGCGTCGAAATCGGCATAGGCCACCACGGATACGCGCCGGGTTCCACCGCCTTCGATGCGTACATCATTGAGGGCCTCGACCTGGGCCGCCAGCTCGCCTTCTACACGGTTGACGGTAAAGGGCGGGGCCACGACAAAGCCCGGCTCGATGGCCATGATTGGCACGCGTGCATGCGAGTGCTGGCCGGGTGGCAGCTCGGCATCCACAGTGGTGTAAAAGCGTTGTGTAACGCCGCTGCTGGTGCGGACCACCGTGCCCTTGGGAATGTTGATGGTTGTCTCGGTACGGTTAGCCAGCACGATCACACCGGAGGCATGCTGATCCGGGACGTCTTTGCGCCCGGTGGCGGGCGTCTGGGCCTGCCCTTCGACGATCACCTGAATGCTGCGGGCCGGGATGACGCGATCGTCCAAGTCGATCTCGCGATAGCGCGGATTGGCATGCAGGAGAAACGCCGTCTCGTAAGGCGAGGCAACCGGCTCCAGCACGATGCGAGCCATGGGCATAAAGAACACGACGACGCCCGCCAGCGCTGTAAAGAGGATCATGATCAGCAGCAGCGAAAAGAACGCGGCGGTGAGGGTGAGCTTGCGCGGCTTGCGTTGATAGCGCCGGCCCCGGGGCTCGTCCACGGGGATTGCGCGCCGCCCCAGGTCGGTGGTATGCACTTGGGGCGGGCGATGCTTGCGCAAGGACGCAGGCACGGCCCAGTGCACGGCCAGTCCGACCTCGCGGGCCAGACCACGTGTTTCACGGTCGCGCGTCACCAGGCGCAGGTCTATGGCGGCATCTTCCGAGATGCGCTTGAGACGTTTCAGGTTGATGGGCCCTCGCAGCACACTGGCGCGCCAGGGTATCACCAACCATACCTGGGTGCCAGGCTTGGCACGCCCCGCAAGGGCACAGATGGTATCAATCGTGTCTTGGCGGGTTACAAAGATTAGCTGGGTGGGACGCAAGGATCCTCCTGAGGCAGGAAAGCCGTTCTAGGCACCGCGGCGCCAGTGAATGGTATCGACGAGGGCGCGATCCAGGGTCTGGCCGGGCGCATACAGCCGGGCGACATAACAGGCCAGGGAACGCAGCAACAGATGCGTCGAACCGCTGGCCTGGGACGTGCAATCGAGGACGTGCTGGCTCCCGTTGGCATCCAACCCATCCACCTTGGGGCAGCGGCCAAAAGGCAGGCGCTGCTCCCAGTAGGGCGTCTCGAGCGCGGCGGCCACTTCGGGCACGCGGCCGGTCACATCATAGCAGTAGGCGCGATAGGGAAGGAAACTGTCCTCGCCGCTTCTGGAGACCTGATTGGCCAGGGCCGACATCCAGCGGCGCAGCGCCAGCCAATAGTCGCGGGACATCATCGTCTCGATGTCCTCTCGCAGCTCTCCGGCACGGTAAGCGCGAAGGAGCGCTTCGATCTGATGCTGGGGGATCGAGAGATGTGCCATGGCACCCGCGACCAGCTCATCGCCCCCCTGATCGATGCTGGCGGCCCATTCGACACGCCCCTGCCGCACCAGATCCACGACAGTCTTTTTGTCGTCAACGATAAGAACGAGGGCGACGGTATCCGAGACGGGCGCCGCGTAGGCCACATGATGGGGGATGATGGTCGCGATCTCGAGGCCCAGCCGATCGGCAATCATCTCCAGGGTGCGAATCCAATCGACGGGCGCCAGCGAAAAGAACATCTTGAGGCGCAGATGGTCGCCGGACAGGCCCCCCGGGCTGGTGACAGGGCGGCCGTCCAGGTTGATATAGGCCAGGGATCCGCAGACGATATCCTCTTTGGCCCCTCGCGCACGAACATCGAGGCGATCCTGGGCCTTGCGATAGCCGCGCCTCAAGAGCGAATCGAGCTCGGACTGGGTGATCGGCTTGCGGGGGTTGGGCCGCTGTATCTCGTCCACCACCGAGAGGCTGCGCGTCACGCCCGAGGGGATCGTCATCGTCACATGGTCGGGGACGATCTTGCGCGCCGCCCAACGGGGCGTCATGTCCTCGGCCTGGCTTAGGGCGCGTTCTGACCCGGCCAGCCAACGATCCGGATCGGGGCGGGTGCTATCGCCGATGCCCTGCACCGGTGCAGACGCGACGCCGAGCAACTCGGCCGAGCCCTCCACCAGCTTGACGACCGCGGCTCGCACGAGACCCTTTTCCCACGACATGATGGTGTGGTGGGACATGGACATGCTGTTGGTACCACGCGAGCGTGGCCATCGTAGCGCTACCATGGTTATCCTCTGGCTACCTTTCCCACAGGGGCCAACACCCTCATGCTAGCCCAGCGCCTCACTGGCCAGATCGATCACAGTCTGCAGAGCGTCACCCAATTGGTCTGCGTCCTTGCCGCCCGCCTGCGCCATGTTCGGACGCCCGCCGCCCCCACCGCCCATGCGGCGAGCTGCGGTGCCGGCCAGCGTGCCGGCGCTCAGCCCGCGCCCGATGGCGTCATCGGTGAGTCCGACGACGAGCATGGGCCGGCCGTTGATGATGGCGCCCAGGGCCACGATGGCGCTGCCGAGCCGGTCGCGCAGTTGGTCGGCCATCTGCCGCAGGGCATCCACATCTTGAGCCTCTACCTGCTCGGCCAGCACCTGAATGCCATCGATGGTCTGCGCTCTGGCGAGAATCACGTCCACCTGCTCGCCCGCCAGACGTTCCTGCAATTGCTGGATCAGGCGGCGCTGTTGGCGCATCTGCTCGACCAGATCCTGGGCCTTGTCCACCACCTGATCGGTGCGGGCGGCAAGGGTCTCGGCCACTTGCGCCAGCGTCTCGGCCTGCTGCAGACGGTAGGCGTCGGCGCCCCGGCCTGTGACGGCCTCGATGCGGCGCAGACCCGAGCCGATGCTGGCCTCGCTGGTGATGATGAACGAGCCGATTTGGCCCGTGGCGCTCAGATGGGTGCCGCCGCACAGCTCGGCGGTAAAGTCCTGGATCAGGATCACACGCACCTGATCGGTGTACTTTTCGCCAAAGAGGGCGATCACTCCCTGGCCCAGCGCTTCTTCGTAACCCATCACGGTGGCGCTGACCGGGCGATTGGCCCGCACCTGCTCATTGACGATGCGCTCGACCTCCCGGATCTCGTCACGGCTCATGGCCGAGAGGTGCCCAAAGTCAAAGCGCAACCGCTCGGGCCCTACGAACGAGCCGGACTGGGCGGCGTGCCCGCCGAGCACTTCGCGCAGCGCGCGGTGCAACAGGTGGGTGGCCGTGTGGTTGCGGCCAATGTCCAGGCGGCGCTCGCTATCGATGCGCGCTGTCACCCTATCGCCCACGGTGAGGCAGCCCTCGACGATGTGGCCGCGATGGGCCGTCAGCCCCGGCATGGGGTGCACCGTATCGGTGACCACCATGCGACCCTCACTAGCGATGAGCTCGCCTGTATCGCCCACCTGACCGCCCGACTCGCCATAGAACGGGGTGCGATCCAGGACCACCTCAATGTCCCGGGAGCCGCACTCTTGCACCGACTGGCCGCCAGCGATGATGGCCAGCACCCGGGCCTGGGTCTCCCAGCTCTCATAGCCGACAAACTCGGTGGTGGGCAGATCCAGCGGCCGATAGACGCTGGCCAGGCTATCCACGGCAAACTGCTGGGCCGCGCGGCCACGTTCGCGCTGCTCTTGCATGGCGGCGCGAAAACCGGCGTCATCCACGCTCAGGCCCAGCTCCTCGGCGGCGTCACGGGTCAGCTCCAGGGGAAAGCCATAGGTGTCATAGAGCCGGAACGCCTCGACACCAGGGATCATGGTCTCGCCCCGCTCCTTGAGCTGCTCGGCCAGGTCGTCCAGCCGAGAGAGCCCCTGCTCGAGGGTGGCCAGGAAACGGCGCTCTTCCTGGGTGATGGTCTCGCAGATAAAGTTACGGCGCTGCTCGAGCTCGCGATAGTGATGCCCCATGGTGTCGATGACCACCGAGGCCGTCTCGGCCAGGAAGGGCTCGCGAAAGCCGATCATGCGGCCAAAGCGCGCAGCGCGGCGCAGGATCAGGCGCACGATATAGCTGCGCCCCTCGTTGCCGGGCAGCACGCCATCGGCGATCAGAAACGCCAGGGCGCGGCTGTGGTCGGCGATAACGCGGTAGGCCGTGCTGTTGGCCAGGCGGGTGGCTTCGTCGTGCCCCAGGAGCTCGCGGGTGCGCTGCATGATCGGCATGAACAGGTCGGTGTCATAGTTGTTTTCG